>NZ_DBMDHH010000001.1:0-183976 GCF_057433415.1 Anaerotruncus sp.
GCCTGCGGGGGTTCCGACGCGGCCCGCGGCCATAGCAGGCGGGCGGGCGTCGGCGCGGGGAGTTCCGCCGGGCGCGCGGCCCGCGCTTCCCGCCGCTCCGCAGCCGGCGGCAGCGCCGCCGGGAGGGGGGACGCGGGGGGCGTCCCGGGCAGTCCGCGCCCGGTCGGGGGTTCCGCCCGCGGGGGCGGCACGGCGGCGGGAGCCGCAGGCGTCTGCCGGAATGGCTGAAGAGGAGATCCCGGGACCGCCGGCGGCGCCGGCAGGTTCGTCCCGTCCTGCCGCCTCCCCGGCGCTTCGGAATCGTAAAGGGGCGCCGGACGGACCCGCGCCGCCGGGGGGAATCTATGTTGACGAACCGGCGGGGAACCCGCCAGACCGCGCTTTTCCTGATTGAAGACCGTGAATCTCTGCCGGATGGCGGAGACCTGGCGCTCCGCGAGCGACCGGCGCTCCAGGAACCGGAGGGTTTCACGCTCCCGGCCGCCCGGCGCCGCTTCCCCGCCCGGCTTTCCGTCCGTTTTGGCCGGGAGAGGCGCGGACGCGCGTCCGGGGGACGCCGGGAGAAGCGCCGTATGTCCGCGCAGGGCCAAAATCCGCGCGACCGCTTGGCCGGGTGTGGGGAGAGCCGGCGGCAGAATGCCCGCGTGGACCTTTTCCGCCGGCAGGGGGCGCGCGCCGCGCGCTTCCCCCGCCTCCGCGGCCTCCAGCGGCCGCGAAGCGGCCGTCTGCAGGACCCGGCTCTCCCCGTCCGAAGGCGCGCGCGTCCAGAGCGCCCGTTCGGTGAGCATCCGGGACCGGACCGCGAGCATCGCGGCGGGCGCCGCGGCGGCCGCGACGAGCCGCTGCAAAAAGGAGAGGTTCAGATTCAGGGTGAAGAGGTTGTTCTGCTCGAGGCAGTTCTGGATATTCCAGACGGTCTCGGTGATCCGGAGGGCGGGCGGGGGAGGGGAGGGGGCGTCCGGATGCTGCAGGAGCAGCATCTGCGCTCCGTCGGAGATGCTGTAGACAAATCCGCCGTAACGGGCGAGGATCGCGTCGCCGAGGCTGGTATCGACCGTCAGGAGCATCCCGTTTCACCGCCTTTCTCACGCGCCTGGCTCAGACGAAGGTATTCACTCCCGCGAGGCCCTGGAGGTTCCCGAGCACGTCCTCCGTCTTGTCAAGGCACTTGAGCGTCTCGTAGGCCAGCTCGAAAGTCTCGATCATCACCTCGTTGCTCATCGAGTCGAGCGGGGAGAAGGCCAGCTTTTTGACCACCGCGCCGTGGACCTCGAACATCTTTGCGATCGTCCCGTCGCGGTCGTAGGCGATGATCAGGATGTCGGTGTGAATGCGGTTGCCCACCTCCAGCTGGCTGGAGAGCGCCGCCGTCAGGAACCCCCGGTTGGCCACGCCGCGCTCCATCACAAGCGTCTTTTCGGTGCTGACCGGCCGGGTGAGGCTGTAGACGCGGTCGTTCACCCCGCCCTCCTGCAGCGGCTCGGTCTCCACCGACTCCTCGATGTTGGTGATCTTGGAGAACCCCAGGCAGGTCAGCTGGAGATAGACCTTGAATTTGTAGACCGGAATCGGCTCCGGGTGCAGGTTGATCATGAGATCGGCTGCTGCCATGGCTCACACCTCGAAAATGTTTTTGGGAGCGTTGTTCAGCTCCTTGTGGATGGCGGAAATCTCGGCGCAGAAGCGCCGGCGGGTCCGGTGATCCAGCGTCATAACGGTCCGGTAGTCCCAGTGGTAGTAGTAGGCCAGAAAGGAGGCCTCCTTGTAGAGCTCCGTTTCCGGGTAGACCGCTATTCCGCCTCCGTAAAATTTACCGGCTGCTCGAATTTGTGCCCGCACTCGGGGCAGACGCAGCTGTTCATCATCGGCTCGATGGCGTTCACCTGCTGGTACATGTTCTGCAAAAACGCGAGGTCGGGCGAATAGAGCTTCTCGATGACCCGGGGGTCCACCTTGGGGACGGTCCCGAGCGAGGTGACCACCCGCGAAAGCAGGATGATGGTGAGGTAGCCGGGGTTCTGCACGACGCGCGGGTCCCGGAGCGGCAGGATCTCGTCCGCCGCGGTGGCCAGGCGCATGGTCCCGTGCCGGTGGAGCGCCCCCTGCGCGTCCAGGTAGCCCTTGGGCAGGTCGAATTCGAACTCGGTCTGGAATTCCTGGTCCATAGCGGTCTCCTTTCCTCGTCGGGCGGCGCGCAGGGCGCCGCCCGGCCGTTACACACGCGGATTACTGGTTCCTGCGCATCTCCTCGAACGCGAGCTCGACGCTCTCAAACGCGATCTCGCTGGAGGAGGCGTTGAAATCGGGGGCGGTGTACTTGCAGGGCCACGCGTTCACCAGCGTCCAGCTGGCGATGTCGTTATGCTGGTCGTCCTGCAGATAGATGGTCACGTCCTGCACCCGGTCCTCGGCCGCGGACTTGGTGCCGTTGGAGATTCCGCTCACCCACTCGTAGAAGCTCATGCTCTCGCTCATGCCCCATTTGAGGGTAACGTTGCCGTACTTGGTGAGGCCCGGCATCTTGCGCGGGGAGTTGATGGGCTCGGTGCCCTCCCGGTACTCGATGACGTCCACGCTGGCGTCGAAGCCGCTGACCTCCGAAAAAGCCGCCACGTCGATGCTGTCGATCTCCAGCCGGTAGTTATATTTTTTGAAGGGGTACATATTGATCGCCACTGTCTATCCATCCTTTCGTTTCAAATGTGGGACCTGCCGGAGAAGGGTCATTCACGCATGTTCTGGGTAATGCGGAAGATGACGAACTCAGCCGGGCGGCTGGGCGCGACGCCGATGACGCAGATGAGGCGGCCGTTGAGGATGTCCGACTGGGTCATGGTGTCGTGGCCGATGTTGACGAAGAAGGCCTCGTCCTCGGTGGCGCCCACCAGCGCGCCCGAACGGTACATGTCGCGCAGGAAGGAGGCGATCGTCCGCTGCACACGCAGCCAGAGCACTTCGTCGTTGGGCTCGAAGACCGCCCAGTTGGTCTGGGCCTTGATCGTCTCCTCGAGGAAGATGAAGAGCCGCCGGACGTTGACGTATTTCCACAGACTGTTGGAGGAGCAGGTGCGGCCGCCCCAGACGCGAATGCCCTGGCCGGGCAGCGCGCGGATGAGGTTGACGCCCGCCGGATTTAAGAGGTCCTGCTCGCCCTTGTTGTAGAGGCAGCTCAGACCCATGGCGTTGTTGACGACCTCGTTGGCCGGAGCCTTGTGGACGCCGCGGGTGTTGTCGCTGCGGGCGTAGATGCCGCAGACCGCGCCGGAGGGCGGGATGTAGGCGGCCTTTTTGGCGGCCATGTCGTAGACCTGGAGCCAGGGATGGTACATGGCGGCGTAGTCGCTGTCGATGATCGCCCGGTGCTTGAGGAGCTCCTGGGGCTTCACCATGTCACAGGGCATGTCGAGCACCGCGAACCGGCTGGCGAGGTTCTGGCAGTGGGCGACGAGCGCGAGCTGCACCGCCGCCGAGGTGATGCCGGGGATCGCCATGATGCTCACGTTGGAGATCTCCTCGAAGGCCGCGAGCCCCGTGCGGGTGCCCGGCGCGTCGCCGCCGCCGATGAAGGCCGCGTCCGGTACGTTGAGGACGTCCCCGTCGCTGCCGCCCGCGAGGGCGAAGACCGCCTTCTGCGCGGAGGCGTTGCCGGCGAGCGCCAGCATGGGCGGGCAGATCTCCTCGATCGGATTGATCTTCACGTCCACCAGCGCGCTCTTGGAAAGCTTGTTTTCGATCGAGTCTGGACTCTGGGGATTGAGGGAGACGTTTTCAAACAGCTCCACCGCGTCCCCGCAGAGGACCTCGATGTCCGCCTCGCAGGTGGCCAGCAGCTTCTGCGGGATCAGGTTCTTGTCGACGACCTCCTGCTCGAAGTCGTTCTCGAAGTAGAGGGAATTCCCATCGATCTTGGTCACGCGGTTGTAACCGGCGGTTTCCCCCCTGTCCTGGAAGGCCACCACGTCGCCGGGGACGAAGCCGGCCGCGTTCTTGACCCGGTAGGCCTTGCTGGCGGTGACCACGTCCTCGGTGATCTCCAGCACCTGGGTCTTCGCCTTGGAGGCGGCCGACACGGTCACCCGGATGCCGTTGCCCCACTTGCCGGGGCTCTTCGCGGTCATGACCACCGAGCTCATGGCGGCGGCCGCCGCCTTGGCGTCCTCCGGGGCCACCCGCATCACATAGCAGCGGGAGCCGCCGTTTGCAAAAAACTGTTCCACCGCGTAGGGCAGGAAGCGGTTTTTCCCATAGGCGTTCTCAGGCAGATAGCCGCCGAACTTGCGGACATACTCGGCGAAGCTCGTGAGGTACTCGGGCGTTCCCTTCACCAGGCCGCGCTCGGCCAGTCCGAGGAAGCCCGCCGTGCTGGTGCTCACGCCCTCCATCGCCCGCATGCCGGATTCGAATTCTTCCACGTAGACGCCGGGAGATAAATACTCAGCCATTGTTCTTTCTGGCCCGAAGCGCGTTCAGGCCAATCCTCCTTTTCTGTAAAATGTTGTAGCGCTAATCCATGACGGTCGTCTGACCGGGATTTACCACTGTGATGACGCCGCCCCAGGCGCAGTTGAGCATACAGGTGTTGTCCACGGCGGGCATTCCGCCGATGAGCACCTTGGGACAGCCGGGTTTCCAAGGGCCCGCCGGGACCGGCACGCAGGGCGCCGGGGTGAAGAGCACCGGCGGCGGACGCTTGGTGGCCGGATTCGCCACGCTGTTGCACATGGCGAAGGGCGGGACGTTTGCATTGGGTTTGAAATCCATGATGTTGGCGGCCGGCGCGCCTGCGAGCACCTTGTTGACGGGCGGCACCACCAGCGCGGAGGGCGCCGTCCCGAAGGAGCAGGTCATCTGGGCGCCGGCACAGACAAGCACACCCATTTCTTCGCCTCCTCGTCGTAATATTGGGCTTCCCGGACCGTTTGGCCGCGCTCGGTGCAGACCGCGAACCTGCCGTCCGCCGCGCTCAGGCAGGCGCTTGCGCGCTCCACCGGTTCGCCCGGCCGATGCCGGCGGCGGAGTCCCGGCCGGATGCGGTAGCCGCCGTCCGGAAGCTTCTCCTCCATGACGAACACCTCGCGCGCGTTTCCCTGCCCCACCGAGAAACGCAGGCCCCACAGGGGTTTCGCGGTGTAGCTGCCGAGCGTGAGCACCCCGTCCTTTTCGCTTTGGAAGGTGAGGGCGGGGTCCTCCGGGGCGAAGGCGTACACCGTGACGCCGGGCGGCGCGGTCCCCTCGAACCGGCCGCAGTCGGGGAACCGGAGGTCCCCCCGGCGCAGCAGGCGCACCGGGAGCACCGGGTCTTCCGCGTCCAGCGACTCGGGGTCCACCCGCAGCGTCCGGGGGCTGTAGCGGGCGCTTTCGATCACGACCTCGCAGGGGGCGCGGGGCTCGAGGAAGACGTAGTATCCTCCGGGCTTGCGCTGCGGTCGCGCCGCGCGGCCGTCCACCCAAAACAGGTGGCCGCCGTCGGAGGCGGAGCCGGTGAAGTCGTCGAGCAGCCGGAGAACGAATGATACGGTCAGGCGGATCATGGGGTTCCCCCCCTTCCGGCCGAAGCTTCACGCTGCGAGAGCGTGACCTCCGACTCCCGCACGCGGACAAAGCTCTCGCTGCGGGTGGAGGAGAGCAGCACCGGGGACACCGAGAAGTAGACCCCGAGCTGGTAGGGGACCGAGAGCGACGACCAGATCTTGCTCTTGTCGTCGAAGCTGAGGTTCAAAAAGGTGATCGCCGCGTCCTCGTCCGCCTCGCCTTCGAAGGAATGAAGCCTTGCGAGCCCCACGGCCGGATCGTCCGCCAGCGCCTGGAGCGCGCGCCCCAGGATGCGTTGCTCGGCCTCTGCGCCCGCCGCGATCTGCGCCTTTCCGTTGAGGAAGAGCAGGTAGCAGAGGGTCAGCGGTCTGGGGGGGAACTCCCGCCGGTTGCCCGGCCGGACCATCTGGGCGCTGGAGCGGTATTCGCCCATCTCCCTGAGGTCGTAGAGGAAAAGCCCGAGCTGGAAATCCGCGTTTTTGTCCGCCGGGCTCGCCAGCTGGATCGATTCGGGCGACTGCACCGGCTCGGGGCAGAGGCCTTTGCGCAGGGCCTTCAGCAGCCCGGCGCTCACGTCGGAGATAATAGAGAATCCTGCCACGTTTCATCCCTCCTTTCAGCGCTCCACCGAGAAGTAGAGCGGCGTTTCGTCGTCGGGGTCCTGGTAGGCGTAGCGGTAGGTCAGATCGCCGCTGAGATAGGCCCTGCGGTCGATCCTGCTTGCGAAATCGAGGTTCCACAGCCGCACGAACAGCCGGTTCTGCCGGTCCGCCTCGAAGCGGATCTGCGGGAAGGAGGTGGGCAGCTTCTGCCGCAGCAGGTCGATGGCCACGCAGTCCTCCAGTCCCACCGGGGAGTCGTCCTCATATTCGACCGCGCCCTCCGGCGGCGCGGGGATGTCGCCGGTATAGACGGTGACTTTGCGCACCCGCACCTTTTCGGCGTCCAGCGTGTCCTCGGCCTGCCACACGTCGGTGTCGATCTCGAAGTAGAGCGTCTGGGCCTTCTCCACGAAATCGGGATAGGGGCTGGCCTGGGGCTCCGGAGCGGAGGAGGCGGCGGTACCCGCGTCCTCATGGAGTTCCGGCCCGGGGGAACCGCTCCCCGGCGCGCTTTCGGAAGACGCGCCGCCGGAGGAGGCGCCGTCGGAGGAGGCGGAGGAACCGTCCGTGGATGGGGGCGCGTAGGTCCCCTCGTTATCCTCCGCCACATACCAGCTCATCTGCCGCGCGAGCGGGGAGCCGACGGGGGAGGGGAGGACCTGCGCCGCCGGCGGGCCGGCGGGGAACACCTGAAGGGCCGTCAGCCGCGCCGCCTCCGGCGCCGCGGGCAAAGCGGCGAGCTGTTCGCCCCCCTCCGGGGGAAGCAGGCTTTCGAGGGCGGGAGGCTCCTCCTCCGCCTGGGAGGACGCGTCCGGGGCGGCCCACCATCCGGAGGAGTCGTCCGGCGGGGAGGCCCCGTCGGATTCGTAAAGCTCGCCGGAGGAGGCCTCCCCATACTGGCCGGGCATGTAGTAGTAGGCGCCGCCGTCCCGCTGTTCGGCGGGGCGCACCCAGGTGTCCACCCGCACCCGGCAGTCGGTGGTAACGACCACGCCCGCCTGCTCGAAGAGGAAGGCGCTGTCGGTGTCGGTGTAAAAGACGCGCGGCGTTTCGGCAAAGGCCGCCTTGATCTCCGCGAAATTGTAATCGGTGAGCGCGCGGTAATTGATTTTTCCCTGGTAGACGTCGCCGGTGTAGAGCCGCTTGCCGGTCTCGCTGTAGAGCTCGCCCTTGCCCTGCGGGAGCCCCTTTAAAAATTCGCCCTTGTATTTGGCGGTGCCGTCCGGGTAATAACTGACCCCCTGCCCGTGGTACCGCCCTCCCGAGAAGCCGCCCTCGTAGAGCAGCACCCCGGAGGCGGACCAGGCCTTGCCCTCGCCCTCGTACAGGCCGTTTGCGAACTGGCCCGCGTAGAGCTGGGTGACGCCGTCCTCGGCGTAGAGGACGCCCTCGCCCTGGTAGAGGTTCTTGGCCCACTGGCCCTCATATTTTTTTTTGCCGTCCGGGTAGTAGTAGATCCCCTGGCCGGAGAACTGGTTCTGCTCGAACCCGCCCCGGTACTCCAGACGGCCCTTGCGGTCCCGGAGGGTGCCGTTCCCGGTGCAGACGCCCTTGTCGACGTCGCCCGTGTAGACGACGGAGCCGTCGGCCGCCCGGATGTTCGCAACGCCCGTGAACTCCCGCAGCTTCATGTCGTCGTAGTTGAAATAGACGTCCGTTTCCACCGAGGCGGCGGTCGCCATCGCGGCGGGGAGCTTGGGCGCGAACATGGTGAAATAGATGAATACCCCCGCGCAGAGCGCCAGCAGAAGGGTCAGGAAGAGTTTTTTGTAGATCCACCAGCGCCCGATGACGAAGTAGTCCTCACGCGTCTGGGGACGCAGGGTGATGAGCGCCTTGACCTTCTTGGTCAGCGGGCGGACGAGCTTGGCGGTGATGACGTTGATGTTGAACATCCGCTGGATGCGGACGATCAGCATCCGGAACGGATTGGTGACCGCCGTCACGATCCGGCGGAACGCGCTCAGCAGCAGCTTCAGCATCAACGACTCCTCCTTTTATCGGCTTTTCGGGCCATCAGCGCCGCTTTTTGAGGCTGTCCCGCAGCCCGCGGCGGATGCTTTCGTTCAGGGGGCGGATGAGGCGATGGGCGGCCCCGCGAGGATCCGCCCCGCCCGGGCGCGTGAAAGGGCGTTCCGGGACGGCCCCGTCACAGCGGACGGGAGCCGGCCGAGCATGGAATCCAAAAATCCGGGCATGGCTTTCCTCCCGTAGGGAGCTAGAGCTCCTGTTCACAGCGGAACACATAGTAGCGCGCCGCGTCGTCGTATTGGTTTTCCCGCAGCACCAGCGCGAAAAGGTTTTTCGCCTCCGGGAAGCGCCCTTCGAGGTAGAGGGCCATCGCCTTGTCGAAGGTGGGGCGGGTCTCGGTGAGCAGGCGGGTGACCTCCGGGGCCGCCGCGTCGTAAAAGTCGTAGAGCCCGTAGTTCTGCCGCCGCTTCCCCTCCGGGTAGCCGATGAACCGGCTGACGTAACGGTGGTCCGCCGGAAGCTCCTCAAAGGCCGCGCAGGTCACCAGCAGCCGGCAGCCGAACTGCCGCAGCTTTGCCGCCCCGCCGGATAGGTCGTCCAGATCGCCGGAGAGCAGCGCGGGCACCAGCCGGTTCTCGTCGCCGCAGATTCCATAGTAGACGCGGGTGCTGTGGATGAAGAGCAGCGGGCGCAGCCGGTTTTTGATCGGCAGCCCGGCGTTGAGGTTTTCCACCTCGGTGAGCACCGCCAGCGCGATCTCCACCGCGTCGGCGGCCCCACCCGGGCAAATCACCCGCAGCCGGTGCAGGTTGACGCTGTCGGTCATGAGCGTCGCGCCGCAGCGGTCGGCGGCCCGGTTGAGGAGGTTGAAGAAGCGGTTGGTGAGCTCCTGCTCCCGCTCGGGCGAAAGGCCGTCGGCGGAAAACTCCAGGTCGGCGCAGAGCACGGGGCACTCCCGGCCGCTGCCGCTTCCAAGCTCCACCTCGCCGAGATTGTCCTTGCCGAGCAGCTGGAGCATCCGCTGGGGGATGAACCGGAAGTAGGTCTCGCTCTGCCGCCGCAGGCTGTAGAGCTGGGCGTCGATGTCGCCCGCCATCTTGTTGAACACCCGCACGATGCCGGAGAACTCGTCGGTGACGGCTGTTTCCAGCCGGACCGTCCGGTCCCCCTGGGCGAACGCCTCGAGCCCCGCGCGGATCTGCCGGATGGGGGTGAGCACACGCCGGAACAGGAAGGTGAGCAGCGCGCCGATCGCCGCCAGGAAGAGGAGCGAAACCACCACGTAGGTGCGCAGATAGCTCGCGGTGTATGCGTCCAGGTTCGACGTCAGGATGCCCGCCTCGAGCAGGTAGACCGCGGTCCCGGAGGTGCCGCCCACCGGCGTGACACTGACGAGACGCCGCCCGTTTTCGTCGTCCAGGACGCCGGACTGCGCCCGGCCGGTATAGGCCGCCTGCAGGTAGAGCTCCCGTGCGCCGGCGTCCAGCCGGACGTCGAAGGGATAGAAGCAGGGGTTTTCAAAGTCCACGCCGATATAGAGCTGCTGGTGCTCATAGTAGGCGGTGGCGGTATGGACCGGCCGGGTGGACATCTGCTGGCGCAGGTATCCGTAGGCCTCGCCCGTGTAGTCGTAGGGATATTCGATCTCGTCGAAGCTCTCGGTGCCGAAGAGGGCGGTCAGCAGGTTGCCCTCGTCCTCTACCTGCTTCTGAAAGCTCTGCGTGATGGCGGCCGAATAGGCGCGGTAGGAAAAGACGCCGAATACCACCAGTGCCACCGCCAGCAGCGGGATGGAGGAGAGGATCAGCTTGGCGAGGATCGTGCGTCCCCGGCCCAGCAGGTGGATGAAGCCGTAGACCAGCAGCATCGCGGCCAGCAGGAGCGCCAGATACCGCAGGAAGGTCCAGAGAACCTTCAGCGCCAGGCCTCCCAGGGAGGGACGCAGGCTCTCGGCCGCCGTGACCTCCCCGTCTTGGGAGGTGATCAGCGCGAAGCCGTCGGCATTGGGGGCGAGCGCGGAAAAGTTCTGCGGGTCGGTCATCGACACCGCGCGCAGGCTTCCCGGCGTATAGCCGCTGACCCCCGAGAAGGGCTCGGTGCCGCTCTTGAGGAGGGTCGTTCCGCCGTCGCGCAGGCCGAGCGAGAGAAGGTCGCCGCTCTCCTGCTCCCCGATGTAGATTTCATCCGCGCCCTGGGGCGCCAGAAAGAGCGGATACATCAGCTCGGTGAGAACCCGGTTCGGGTAGACCTCGACCGGGTCTCCGCCGCCCTCGGCGGTCAGGAAGACCTTGCCCGACTTGGTGGCGTAGGCCACGTCGCTCCCGGCGATCACCGCCTCCCAGATGCCCTCCTCCGCGTCGAGCGGATAGTTCCGGGTTCCCATCGGGGCGGGCGGCTGCCGGCCGTAGAGGGAGGCCGGGTCGTAGGCCTCCCGGATGAGCGCGTTTCCCGACTGGTCGACCGCCATCAGGACCAGCGAGCTCTGGACGTTCAGCCAGCGGTAGCGGATGGGGAGCTGCGGATCGAACTGGTGGCGGGCCAGCCGCTTGCGGAAGAGGGCGGACGGGTCGTAGAGGGAGAGCTCCTGCCCCTGGTATTCGCCGCTCTCCGGGTCGGAGAGGTCGCAGAGCAGGTAGAGGACGCCCTCCGCGTCGACGTCCATATCGGCCACCGCATAGAGGTGCCCGTCCCGCACGCGGGGCAGCGACGCGCTCGCGCGCATGACGCCTTCCGCGTCCACCAGCCGGATTTTGATGGCATCCCCCTCGTACAGGGCGAGGCAGGTGCGCCCCTCGGGCGCGGCCGCGAGCCCGGCGACCCGGTCGATCGGGACGGCGTAGTCCGCGGCGGTGGCCACGGCCGTCAGGACGGCCGCCGCAGCCGCCGCCAGAACCACAATTGCCCGCAAGATCCTGGTCATTGGCCAGCCTCCCCTCGTTTAAATTGTCTCATCGCCGAGCGCGACGTCCCCGATGTTGGAAAGTCCCGCGTAGGCGGTGTTTTTTTCCGCTGCGCTCCGGTAGGAGAGCCGCAGGGTGATCTGGTAGCCCGCATAGATGACGGTCGCGAGGACCAGGGCCGCCACGAAAATGGCCATGCTGCGTCTTTTGACCCATTCCAGCAGATCCCCGGCGCGCCCCGCCAGCCTGCGCACGCCCACCCGAAGTTCGATGGGCCGGTCGGGCATGGCCTTGAGCGCCGCGAGGATCGCGCTGTGGGAGAGGAAGCCCTTGGTCTCGGCCTTCTTGTAGAAGGCCTGCAGCTCGCTGGGGTAGCTGTCGAACTGTCCCTCCGACCGCAGCTCATATTCCTGGGAGAGGATCTGGAAGACCGCCTGCGCGGCATACCGGTAGAACTGGCTGTCCTCCGTGTCCGGGTCCCACTTCTGGAAGTCGAGGAAGTAGTTGAGGTAAACCGTCAGATCGGGGGCGATGTTGAGGTTGCGCTGCGAGAGCAGCAGCAGCCCGACGGACCCGGTCACCTGCGACTCCGCCAGCGCGACCACGAGGTTTTGCGCGATCCGTTTGCGGTGGGCGAAGCTCGTGGCGTAGAACGGCCCCTGCCGCTCGAGCAGGTTCTCGTCCCGGTAGAGGAACACGAGGTTCAGCCGGTCCCCCTGGGAATAGGAGCCGAGGTAGTCGCTCGTCTGGGAGAAGAGGCCCTGCGCCAGCAGCGCGGCCACCCCCAGCCGGACGCGCGGCTCGGTGATCGAGATCATGGTGTAGAACACGCCCGTCCGCCGTCCCAAATCGACGCAGACGGCGATCTCGTTCACCTCGTTTTTGAGGACGGTGCGCACCGGCTCCAGCCGCATGCTGAGTAATTCCGACACGGTCCGCCTGGCCCCCTTTCAACACGGCGGCAAAGCCGCTATTCTTCCTTTTTCTTCTGTGTGACGATCATGAACGCGTGGGTATAGATGGTCGGATCGCTGACCGCCTCCACCCGGACCTCATAGGCGCCCTCCCTGGCGGGAGCGGTGTAGAGGCCGTTCTGGTCCACCGTGCCGCCCTCGGGATCCATCACCCGGAAGGTGCAGGCCTCGCTGGGCATGTTCACGAAGACGGGGGAGAGGTGGGCGGCGGCCTTCGGCGCCAGCACAATCGTATCGGGATTGAGCATCAGCATCCGTTCGCCCCTGTCCTGCGGCTTGAGCTGCTTGGAGAGCTCCCCGAGCCGGAAGGCGAACCAGCGGATCCGCAGGCTGATGAGCCCGGTCGGCTTCTCGAGGTTGACCGCCACGACGAAGGTGCCGCGCTCCGGAAGCACCTTGACGGCGGTGGAGAGGTTGTAGATCCGCTCCTCGCCGCCCGCGGGCGCGTCCGATTTGAAGAGGGAGACGTTCCCCAGCAGGATCTCGCCGCTGCCGTCCGGCTCGGAGGCCGCGTCGATGTACTCGACCCCGACGTCCACGTAGACCGGGCCCTTGCCGAGCCCGTGCATGATCTCCTCCGAAAAGGCGGGACCCTTCTGGTCCGCGCCCAGCCCCAGCGAGAGGTTGAAGACGCCGCAGGCGGTGCTGCGCAGCCCGCCGGGCTCGGGGGCCGATACGGCCGGGGCTTCCGCCGTCCGGCCGGCGGGCGGGGCTTCCGCCTCCCCGCGCGGCGCGGGGTAGTATTCCTCCAGCTCCCGCAGCAGCATGAGCTGCTGGGCGTTGTAGCTGTACTGGCCAAAGGGCGGCGGCAGCACCCGGTCGACGATGATCGAGCTTCCGCGCCGCAGGAGCAGCAGCTTCGCGATCCAGAGCCGCTCGTCGAACGTTTCGGTGAGCTGCTTATCCATCGGCCTGCCGTAGCAGGCCGAGAGGTAAAAGGCGTCGAGCGTCTGGTCCACCGGCTTGACCACCGCTTCCATCCGGCGGTTGAGGGTGAACTCCTCGTCGCCGCGGCGGATCGCGAAGTTCTCCACGGCCAGCGTCACCGCGCCGCCGCCCCACAGGTAGGGCTCCGGGCGCAGCAGATAGTCGAAGGACCGCTGTTCTCCGTGGGAGAGCTTCACCTTGTCCGCCGAAATGTCCAGCGCCGCCCCGCTCCCGGTCTGGAAGCCCGGGGCCCCGAGCCGGCAGGAGAAGGCGTATTCCCCGGTGCCGGGCGTCTGGCGGGTGATGGTGAAGCGCACCCGCAGCGCGCTCTCCCTGGGCAGGCAGGCGGGAACCAGCAGCGCGGCCTCCACGTCCTCGGCGGCGTAAATAACCACGCGGTTGACAAATTCGTCCAGCTCCCGCGGCACCCTGGCGGCCATCGACTCGTCCGTCAGCGTGAGCTTGTAGCCCTCCGCCAGCTTGTTGAAGCGCGGCGCGCCGTTCTCGTCGCTCATCACCGAGTAGACCTCCTCCTCCGGCGTCTCCCCGTAGGAGATGCCGAGGTAGGCGCAGTTGGAGGTGAGCCGGTCGTAGCCCTCCACAGTGGGGAGCTTGATGACCCGGGTCTCCGGCACCACGATCTCGCGGCCGCTGGCGTCGAGCGCGCAGCCCGCCTGCAGGATCACCGAGGCGTCGTCCGCCATGATGACCCCCAGGCCGGCCACGATGCCGCTGCCGCCGAAGAGCCGGTTCATGAGGCGCCGCTTGTCGTTCATGTACCGCTGCTCCGCCTCGAAGTCGCGGGCGGTGAGCAGCTTGCCGGGATAAAAGGAGTTCCGTTCAAACGGAAAATACCTGCGGTTTTGCATCCGATCGACCTGCTTTCTCTATAGATTTGGAAGCGGACCCCGCGGCCGTCAGGCCTCCGGTAAATCCTCGCTCCGCTGTTTTTTCCTTCTCCGGCGGAGCGCCGCCAGGACGATCCCGGCCGCGGCCGCGGATGCGGCCAGGCCGCCGAGCGCCCATGGGAGACCGGAGCGCGCGCCCCCGCTCATGGCGGCGGCCGCTTCCGGGACGATGATCGCGTATTTGGAAAGATGGTCGCGCATGGCGTAGGCGATCCCGCCGGAACGCCGGGTGTCGCAGGCCTCCACCGACCCGTCCTCGGCCAGCCGGCAGATCATGACCACGCCGTTCTGGTAGTCCGCGGGGACCGGAAGCCCGAGCTCGGCCTCGCCGGAGAGCCCGATCTCCTCGCCGCCGCGTTCGAGCGTCACCTCAAAGGCGGAGACGATGGCGTAGCCGAACTGGGTCTGCACCGCCTGCCGCTCCTTCCTCGAGGGCTCCACCCTGCGGATCACCAGCCGGGCGTCCCCGGGGACGCTCCCGTCCGGTGCGGAGAGCACGGCGTTGAACTGGGTATCCACGAGCACGACGTCGGAGAAGCTCGGCCCGGCGGTCTCGTCCGAATAGGTCCGGCGGCTTGCCAGCCGATCGGTCTCCAGACGCAGCAGCTTATCGGCTTCGTTTTCGGTTTCCGGCTTTTCCGGTTCGAAGACGGTGTAGGTGGCGGCGTTCACCACGCTGTCGTGGAGTCCGGGCAGCGCCGCCTTCGCCTTGAGGGTCACCGGCCGCATGATGGTCACCGGGGCGGTGTAGGTCATGCTCTGCTCGGTGGGCTCGGTGCCGTCGGTCGTGTAGTAGATGACCGCACCGAGCGTCTCGGTTTTCAGCTCCACCTTGGTGCCCTGCTCGATCTCGCCGCCCGGCACGCTCATCACCGGCGCGGCCGTCTGGCCGGCGTGGGTGTAGACGTACTGGACGATCTCGCTGGGCTCCTTGCCCTCCGCGACGGCGACGGCCTTGAGTACCATCGAGCCGGTGACGGAGATGGGGCCTGTGTAAAGGGTGCTGGAGGTGGTGGGGTCGGCGCCGTCGGTCGTGTAGAAGATGTCGCCCTCCTTGACGGTGAGGACCACCGCCGCGCCGTCGAGCGTGACCGCCCCGGAGGGGATCGACGCGGTGGGCGCGGGGGTGCGCTCGGCGATCTGGTAGGAGAAGACGACCGTGGTGCCGCCGTCGCCGCCGTCCTGCACCGCCGTGGCCCGGATGGTGAAGGTGCTGCCGGGCTCTCCCTCCACCGGCACGGTGCTGCCCTCGACGGCGTCGCCCCGCGCCGAGTGGCGGTAGCTGCTTCCGGAGGAACGCACGTCGGGCGCGTCGCCGCCGACCGTGTAGAAGATCATGCCGTCGGTGAGCGAGGTGGTGAGGGTCACCGAGTCGTCCGGCCGCAGGACGCTGCCCGCCGGGGGAACCGCCGTCAGGTAGTCCTCCTTTTCACAGATGGTGTAGGTAAAGGTCGACGTCTCGCTGGGGGTCTTGCCGCCGCCGTAGCAGAAGGCGGTTACGGTCACCGATTCCCCGAAGTCGGCGTCGATCACCACGTTCTCGCCGTAGAGCACCTGGTCGTCCTTCTCCTTTTCGCCCGTGGTCACGGTGATGGTGGTGCCGCCGCCGGAGGAGTCCTTCTTGTCGTCCTCCTTCAGGATGGCCTTGGGATCGCTGCCGTCCACCGTGTAGGCGATCGTCTCCTTGCCGGAAAGCCTGATGCGGGTGCCCTTGTAGACCACCGAGCCGCTGTCGAGCGAGGAGGAGGGCTTCTTCAGGGTGCCCGCCACCTCGTAGTCGTAGACCGCCTCGGCGCTCTGCATCCCGTTCTTCTCGGCGATGGCCCGGATGACCGTGTCCTCGTCGATCTGGATGGGGGAGGAGTAGACGGGGCTCTTGTAGGGCTCGGGCGTGCTGTCGTTGGTGGTGTAATAGATGGTCGCGTCCCTGGTGGTGCAGGTGAGGGTGACCTTGGTGCCCTTCACGATTTCATCGCCGTCGTCCGGGCTGGCCAGCACCGCCTGCACCCGCGCGGGAAGCTGGTAGCGGAAGACCGCGACCTCGCTCTGGTCGTAGCCCGGGGTGACCGCGAACGCCCGGATGATGTAGAAGGTGAGGGCGTCCTTGTTCATGGGGATGCCGGTCTTCGGGTCGTAGAGCCTGGTGGTGCCGTCCGGAGTGCCGTCCGCCTTCAGGGCGGGCGGAGTGTCGTCGTCGGTGTAGTAGATGCTTGCGCCGGCGGTCTTGCTGGACAGCTTGATCGTCTCGTCCGGCCGCAGCTCGAGCGCCTCGTCGTCCGGAGGCTTCGGCGACGCCTCGGGCGCCGCCGTCCGGTCTAGCAGCCGGTAGAGGAAGGTGGAAACCGCGCTGTTGTCATAGGTTTCGCTCTTGGTGAGCACCGCCGCCTTCACGGTGACGGATTGCTTGGGTTCCCCCTCGAGTGTGATCGTCTGGGGATTGCGATAGCTGACCGTGTAGGCCGTGGCGCCCGTGTCGTCGGTGGTGCTGGTGACCGTCCGCAGTCCGTAGGAATAGGCGGTGCCCGCCGCGATCGGATCCTCGTCCCCCATGACATACTGCAGGGTGGGCATGGCGAAATTGTCGAGGGTCAGGATGCAGTTGATGTACTCGGCCCCGTCCTGCGGGGCGTCGCTGGCGCGGTCCAGCGAGATGGAGGCGTCGTTTTCGGAACCGGAATCCTGCATGACAAGATCGGTCAGCAGCCGGCCGCCGCTGTCATGAAGCCCGTCGGCGGCGTGATAGGTCACCCGCTGCAAAAAGGCGCCGGAGGTCCCATAGTTGCTGTCGAGCTGTTCGAGCGTCTTGTCCGAAAGGGTGAGCAACAGGCTTTGCCCGTTGGTCACCGACGTGTTGGGATTGACGCTCGCGGCCGGACCGCCCAGTGCCTGGCGCACGCGCACGGGGAAGCTGACGGTGTCGCTCACCTTATCGGGCACGTCCGTTCGCTTGAAATACGCCCGGATGGTCACCACCGCGTAGTCGCCGGGCAGGTCGAGCGGCTCCTGCTCGTTGTACTCCTTGGCGTTCGCCTCGGTGGGGGTGCTTCCGTCGATGGTGAAGCGGACGGCGCCCTTCCCCAGGAAGGGGTGGGTGAAATGGATCTTGCTTCCGGAGGGATAGGTCATGGCCGGGTCGAAGGCCAGCCCGTTCAGCCTGAGCTCCGGCGGGTCGGGCCTGCCGATGTTGGTCGTGGAGTTGTAGCGGATATACGACACCGTGCTGGGCAGCTTATCCCCCGCGGTCGCGATCGCCTTGATGCCGAAGGTCGTCTTGTCCGTGGGGAAGGGGATCGGCCCGGCGTAGACGGTGCCGGTGTCCCTGGTCGGGTCCGTGAAGTTCTCGCCCTCGTCCACGACTGAGGTGGTGTAGCGGATGACGGCGTCCGGCTCCCCCGGCACCGTGATGACGATGCCGATCGATTCGTCGATGATCCCGTCCTTGCCGGTCGAAAAGACCGGCGGGTTGGTTCTGCCGCCCGAATTGCCGCTGCCCGAACCGGACGGGAGGAAATACTCCTCATAGAGGGCGTCGAAGGGGACCCTGGAGAGCCGCACGTTGGTGATCTCGATGTCTTTCCCGGAGACGAGGTCCTTTTCCGTGAAGCCGGTATGGCTGGTGGAATCCCTCGAATCCAGATACTCCAGCCTGGAAAGGTCCATCGCGGTCGGACTTTCCGCCCCTTCCGGCGTGTGGTCCGGTTTGTACGGGTTCACCGAGGCCGTATAGCTGCCGACCGGCTTGCCCTCGTCGGCGGTCCAGCCGGGCTCCGGCGGGAGCGCGGTGCTCCAGGACGCGAGCGGGACCTTGTAGACGACTACCCCGCCCCTTGTGCGGCTGGCGTTGTCCCCATCGATATAGAGCTTAAGATAGACGGCGTTATCCGCCGCGGGGTCCTTCAGAGAGAAGCCGATCCCGGTCTCCGCGCTGCCCGAAAGGTCGGTGACGTTGTCGTCCTTTTCGCTCTCGGCAAAGCCGCTCTCATTCACGTTCGCATTCGCCTTGACGAACTGGTACTTATAGAACGCAAGCACGTCCATGACGGTTTTGTTGTCCCTGTCGGACACCGTGTGCGCGTTGAAGGTCAGCGTATAGTGGTTGCGGACCGGCCCGCCGGGATCCCCCGCCTCGACGTGCTTGCCGCTTCCGTCGAGCCGGTCCGGCGACGGGACCGTCACGGTTACCCTGCCGGCGGTGGGCGTGTCCGGCGTGTCCGGCGTCTTCGCGGTGATGGAAAAGACCGCGGTATAGTCGACCTCTCCGGGTGCGTCCTCCGTGCCGGCGCCGACCTTCAGAGTGGCCGTGATCGTAACCGTGCCGCTGACGCCGTCCGCGGGCGCGGTATATTCCACGCTCGCGCCCGTGGCGCCGTCAAGGCCGCCGCCCGACCAGGCCGTGGTGGAAAGCGCGCCGGGGACCGCGCCCTCCGGTACCGTGGGGGCCGTCACCGAAAGCTTTACCTTTTGCCCGGGGAGGAGCTCTCTGCTGCCGCCGGAGCCGCCTTCGGCGGGAGCCAGCTGCAGTTCGTCGGCATATTCCGGGCCGGGGGCCTTTTCTTTCAGCGTGATCTCTTTGGAGGCGGTCAGCCGCACGCCGGGGAAGCCGGCATTTTCAGCCGTGGCGGTGACGGTGAGCTTTCCGCCCGTCCCCGTTTCGTCCGGCGCGGCGTTCAGCAGGTATCCGCCGCCCTCCTTTGTCACTTCAGTGCCGGGCTTTCCCTCGACCGAAAAGACGACGTCCCATCCCTCCGGCAGCCCGGAGGTGACTTCCGCGCCGACCCCGACGCTCCCGCCGGGCTCCACCTCTTCGGCGGTGCTGGTGACCTTCAGGTCGCCGGCCTTCGGCGTAAAGGAATAGCTGCCGGTACCGACCGTGGAACCGCTCGCGGTGCTGACCGCGGCGGCGGTGACGGTGACCGCTTTCCCGGCGGATTCCGCCGGGATCGCGAGCGCGCCGTCGGCCGTTGCGGCGGGCTCCGGCCCGGCGCTCCAGTTCACGCGGAACCCGTCCGTGGACGTGACGCCCGACAGCCGGGCGACAAAGTCGTAGGTCAGCCCGGCGTAAAAGTCGTCCTTGCCCGCCACGCCGTGCGGCACGACCACGACCCCGGCCATGCCCGCCGAGGAATCGATGGTGATGCCTGCGGGCGGGTTGGCGGTGGGCATTGTGCCCATGACCGGGACCGACGCGTCGAACCGCCAGTCGTTGCCCGCCACGGGGTAGGGGGTGATGGCTACGGTGGGCGGCCAGGGGCTGCCCGTCACCTTGACCTCGGGCGCGCCGCTTCCGACCAGCCATTTCAGGTTGGGGATGCTGGTGTTCACGTCGATCCACGAGGCGCCGAGCCTCGAGGCGGTGGCCGTCGTGCCGGTCTTGCCGTCATAACTGAGGCCGTTTGAGTTGACATGGCAGGTGAATTGGCTGTAAACGCTGCTGAAGCCGGCGGCGGTGTTGCCCGCCACGGTGCCTGCCGCGCCGCCGCCGATGACGGCGGGAAATCCCGAGAGGGGATTTGTACGGTTCCCCAGGTCATTTATCGTATTCCGAATATCGGTGCCGCCGTTCCCCTCCTGGATGTCGTAAATCCGCACGGCGCCCTTGTGGGCGTAGCTGTTCTGGAGCCCCGCGCCGCCCTCTGTGCCGCCGGCCAGGGCGCCCGCCGAGGCGGAACGCCTCGAGATGCTGGGGCACCTCTCTGGGTCGAAGTCGTAGACATAGACTTTTTGTCCGTAGTAGGCGCAGTTGCTCACGGCGGTGCTGCTGTCGCCCATCAGGCCCACCAGGCCGCCCACATACTTGTAGGTGCCGGAGATGTTGCCGCTTCCCAGACCGGCGTAGACGTCGGCGTCGGAATAGCATCCGTCGATGGACGTGCCGCCGTGGGCCCACCCGGCGAGACCGCCGACGCTGTAGGAGCCCAGGCCCATCGAAACGTTACGGATTTCCAGGCTTCCGGTCTTCACCCTGCTGACGACGGCGCAGTTTTTGATGTTGCCGCCGTATATCTCCCCCACGAGGATGCCCGCGTGGTAGACCGCCTGGCCGATGCTGGGGGAAGCGGGCTGGATATAAAAAACCCCGCCCTCTAGCAGGACCGTGATGTTTTTGAGGCTGCCGCCTTCGACGTAAGGGAAGAGACCGGCCGAATACCGACCCGTCTCGGGCGACAGCTCGGTGCCGTCCGCCAGCGTGATGGTCTTGCCGGCTCCGTCGATTTCCGCGGAAATGGAGCGCGCCGTCTTACCCTCAATTTCGAGCCCCTTCAGCTCGCTTCCGCTTGCCTCGATATTTTTCTGTTGTACCGCCTTGGTGTAAGTTGCCGCCGAACCGTTCTCTTGGCGCCAGCCGCGGCGGACATCGTTGAGGGACCAGGTTTCTTCGGTCTTTCCGTCCGAGAGGGTCACCAGAAAGGCGGTTTTGTCATTTGGGCCCACGGCCTCCGTATCCTCGTCCGCCGCAAAGACGGGCGCCGCCAGCGGCGCGGGCAGCTCCGGGACGGCCCCCAGCAGGATGGCAAAGGCCGCCAGCGTCGCGAAAGTCCGTTTCCAAAAGTTCATCCGTCCAGCTCCTTTCCTGTGGGGAACCTCTGCCCGAACCGTGCCGGGAAGGTTTTTCCAAGCTTTTGGTATTCCTCGCGGGCGGCCCGGCAGAGCCGCTCCAGGTTGATTTCTCCGTTTTCTGCCGCCGCCATGCGAGCGGCGTTGAGGGCGCAGGCGCGGATTCCCGCGCCGGTCAGCTCCAGCTCCCTGGCCAGGAGCGGATAGTCGATATCGTAGAGCGGGGCCTCCTCCGGGAAGATCCCCCGCCAGAGCGCCTCCCGCATCGCCTCGTCGGGCGTGGGGAAGCGGATCATGAAGCCGATCCGCCGCCGGAACGCCTCGTCGAAGTTCTGCAGCAGGTTGGTTGCCAGCAGGATGATGCCGTCATACTGCTCGGTGCGCTGCAAAAGATAGGCGATTTCCGCGTTGGCGTAGCGGTCCTGGGCGTCGGCCGCCTCGGTCCGCCGGGAGAAGAGGGCGTCCGCCTCGTCGAAAAAGAGGATGCAGTCGGCGTTTTCCGCCGCGTCGAAGATTCTGCCGATATTTTTCTGGGTTTCCCCGATGTACTTGCTGATGAGCTGGGAGAGGTCCACCCGGTAGAGCGGCAGTCCCAGTTCGTCCGCGACCACCGAGGCGGCCAGCGTCTTGCCGGTGCCGCTCGCGCCGTAGAAGAGGGCGGTCAGCCCCTGACCGCCGGGGATCGTGCGCGCGAACCCCCAGCGCTTCCAGACGGTCTCCCGTCCCCGGGCGAACGCGCAGAGGCTTTCGAGCTGGCGCTTCTGTTCCGGCGGGAGCACGAGGTCCTCCATCCGCTTGCGGTTTTGGATCCGCTGGGCGCTCTGGTTGAGCGCCTGCCCGTTTTCACGGCGCAGGGCCTCCCGCAGGTCCCCGGGCCCGCCCGCGGCCGTCTCGGCCCGCAGCCGGGCTGCGGCCTTCACGAGCGCGCCCACCGGGGCGCGGCAGAGGGACGCGGCGCGGGAGAGCTCCGCCTCCGGCTGTCCGGGGAAAAGCTCCCGCATCGCCCGCAGGCGTTCGGGGGCGGCGGGCGGCGGGACCTCCCGCTCAAAAAACGCCCGGCAGCCCTCCGGCGCCGAAACCGGCGTCCGCGCGCTGCACAGGACCAGCGAAAACCACCGGAACAGCCCCTCGGCCAGCGGCGCGTGGGCGTCCTCGTACCGGTCGAGGCAGACGAGCGCGTCGAAGAGCAGCGCCAGCCCCGCCAGTTCCGGGAGGTCCTCCGTGCCAATCGCCGCGCAGTCGGCCGCGAGCAGCCCGCAGCCCCGGCGGAAACAGCATTCGTTCAGAAGATATTTTTTCCCCGTTCCGGGCCCGCCCGTCAGGCAGGCCATCGCCGGGACGAGGTCCTCCCCGGCGGAGCAGCGCTCCAGAAAGGCGTCCAGCGCCGCCGGGAGCGCGCCGCCGTGGTAGCTTTCGCCGACGGGCGGCGCGATCGGCCGCACCCAGGCGGGAAGCCGCGGCTCCTGGCCGAACGCGCATTCGCAGGCTGTCCGCAGAAGGCCGCCCGCCTCCGGGGAGAAGAGCAACGGCAGCGGCGCGGGCGCGCCGCCCTCCGCAGCGCACAGCGCGGCCAGCTCCCGGGGCTCCGGGAAGGGCCGCAGGCAGGCGGCGCGGTAGAGGCACCAGGCGAACGCGGCGGTCTCGCGCGCGTCCAGTCCGAAGGCGGCGCACACACGGCCGAACGCCCCGTCCTCCGCAAAGCCCTGCGGGGCGCGGAGAATTTCGCCCCCGTCGCAGCGTTTTCCCAGCGCGAGGACGGCCTGCAGCGGTTCGCGGTCGGCTGTCTCAAAGGTCATTTCTTCTCATCCTTCTCCGGGGTCTCGGGCGTCAGGTTTTCCGCCTCGAGGCGGCGTGCGGCGATCCGGCCGCGGTAGTATTCAAACATCTTCTGCTTTTGCAGGTCGAAGGCGATGTTGAGCTTGCGGAAGAACCCGCGCGACTGCGCCTGCTTGCGCCGGACGATCGAACCGAGGAAGTCGAGCTCCCGGGAGAGCTCCCGCCGCTCGGCCCGCACCCCCGCGCGTTCCGGCCCCCGGACATCCCGCTCCGCCGCGGAGAGCGCCCGGTCCCTTGCCAGCAGGCCTCTGCGCTCCGTCCGCTCCTGCGCGGCGTTCAAAAAGGGCATCGTCTTCTGGAGGGCCTCCAGGCTCTGCCGCTGTAAGTAGGGGCGGATCGACTGCTCGCTCCAGGGCTTGTTCTCCGCCTTGTAGAGGAGCACCGAGCTGTTGGCCCGCCGCCGGGCGGAAAACGCCCGGTTCTGGTTGCCGGTCTTGAGCTGGCTCATCCGCTGGCGGTCGTTCATCTTGCGTTGCTCCTGGCTCGCGGCCGTGTCGAAGATCGAGGTTTTGATGTTCGCGAAGAGGAAGCTCTGGCCCCGCTTGGGGTCGTAGCCCATCTGGACGGTGCCGTAGAGGGTGTCCCACTTCCACAGCCGGTCGCAGCCCAGAAAGTCCGGCACCGTCCGGTCCTCGAAATAACCCTCGATGCTCTGATGCTCCTCAAAGCGGTTCTGGAGGATGTGTGCGGGGGAGGTCAGGCGCGCGGCGGCCTCCCGCCGCTGCTTCTGCCGCAATTCGGATATGCCCCGCATCCCGTTCGCCCCCTTCCCGCCCGCAGCTCGCTTTCATGAGTTTAAAGTAACACACTTTTTCTTTTCGTAAACTGGACTAAAGTATTGTTTCGGAAGAAAAATTTACAGGATTTTGAGCTCCTTGGCGATATTGACCGCCTCGATGCGGTTTTTCGCGCCGAGCTTTTCAAGGAGGTTGGAGACGTGGAACTTCACCGTCTGGAGCTTGACGCCGAGCTGCTCGCGGATCTGGTTGTTGGATTTGCCGGCGGCGAGCATCTGCAACACCTGCAGCTCGGTGGGGGTGACGTCGGGCATGTAGCCGGCCGCCGCCCTCGGGGCCGCGTGGTCCTGGTCGTAGAGCAGGGGGAAGAGCAGCGCATAGTTCTTCGCGGTCTCCAGCACGTTCTGCAGGTAGGAGGCGGGCAGGCTGCCCGTCCGGCGGTTTTCCTTCACCAACTGCCCCAGAAGCCGGGCCGCGGCCTGCCCGCCGTCCGCGACGACCCGGACGTACCGGAAGGGCGCGGCCAGCAGGAGCGCCTCCTCCAGCTTGTCCAGCGCCAGGCTGCGGCTCCCCAGCAGCTCGCAGGCGATGGCGCTGTCCACGAGGCATTCGATGGTGTCGAGCGGCCGGATGTCCGACCGCAAGACAAGCATCAGGCTCTCCAGCAGCGTCACCGCCTCCCGACAGCGTCCGAGGGCGATGAGCGCCTTGGCGCGGGACATCAGCTCATAGGCGTTGCTGAGGCAGCAGTCCTTCAATGCGTCGACCTGGCTTTCGGCCATCCATTTTTTCACTGCGTCCAGCCGGCCGTGGTGGATCTCGAAACGTATGCAAAGCGCGCGGTAGTTCGGAAGCAGGTGGGCGGCCTTCCGTTCCTCCAGCAGGCCTCCCAGCTTTTGCAGGACCTCCTCCGGCCGGCCGCTCGAAACGCCGTCCAGCCGCGCGATCCGCGCGAGCTGTGCGTATCCGGCGAAAACGATCTCCACGTTGGGGCTGGAGAGGGCGCCGGCGACCTCGATGCTCGCGGCGTCCAGGCTGCCCCGCTCATAGAGCAGCTCGGCCACCGCCGCGGAAACCGCGCCCGCCCCGCCGTCCGGCAGCACCGACTCCTCCAGGGGAGTCACGATGTTGGCCACCGCGCGGTAGTTCCTGCCCCAATCGGAGAGGTCCTTCGACCCGCGCAGCACGCTGGGCCTGCGCCCGGTGGCGCTCAGGTGGATGGGCGGCAGCCGGTAGCTGATCGTCTCGTTGTGCAGGATGGACAAAAGCAGCAGGATCTGGGCGTTGTCCGTCTGCGGCAGCATGATCCCCGCGAGACAGACATACCGCACCAGCGCCGCGCGCGCCGGGGACCCCTCCGGACACTGATCGCGCAGGACGGCGAGCTGGTTGAACCACTGGCGGGCCGAATTCGCCCTTCCCAGACGGAGGTCCGCCGAGAGGGCGAGAAAGCACCCCTCGGGCGACTGCTGGAGCGCCTGCTCCGGCAGGGAGGATAAGCAGCGTTCCATCCGCTCGAAATTCCCGTCGTCCAATATGGAGATCGGTTCCGCAGCCAGCAGTGCGATAGCCTCCGGATATTTTTCGGTTCCGATCAGTTCTTCCGCCTTTTCGTAGTCGATCATAAGGATCTACCCCTCCTATCAATCTGTGTTCTCCTAGGCGTCCGCCTTGCCCCGCGGGCAGCGGGCCTAACATTCCAGCTTCATCCGCAGCTGGAAGCTGTCCTCGCATTGAGTCAGTTCCACCGAGGAGACGCCTTCCGGCGTCTTCCCGGATTCCAGGTAATACTTTCCGGCCGAGGAGCATTCCAGCAGCAGGACCTGCGGCTGGATGCTGACATGCAGGCTGATCCAGCGGTCCGCGGGCGCCAGACGCAGGCAGTTTTCCGCGACCGGAGGCAGGATCACATCCAGAAGCTCGGCAATCCGTTCCTCGCCGCCGTTGTTGTCCTTCACCACGCCCTCGATCTCATACTCGAGATAGGCGCCCACCTCGGCCGCCCGCTGGAACCATTGGTCGAGCACCCGCGTCAGGCGGAAAGCGGATTTCGCATTGCTGCACGCATCCATACGATCCCTCCCTTTCTGTAAAGTCACGGATTTTCCGGAGGATTTGCCCCCGGAAAAAAGGAAAGCACCGGCGCCCGATAATCCGGGCAGCCGGTGCGAATGATATTGTACCTATTATAGCATGTCACGCGAAAAAAAGACGAAATTCAACAAAAATTGACTGGTGGGGAACTCACTGGTAGTACCTCAGCAATTCCGCCAGGGTCTGGAGCCGTCCGCACTCCCGTTCCAGCGCGGCGCTCTGCGCACCGAGCGCATCCCGCTCCCGCAGGAGCGACCCGCACAGGGCGGCCGAAAAAGCGCCCGCCGCCTCGGCGGCCTGTTCCCGCAGGCGGCACGCCGCCTGCCCGGCCGCCCTCCGGCGTTCCCCGACGATCTTTCGCGCCGCGTTTTGCGCCGCTTCCCGCAGCGCGGCCCGGCCCGGGGCGTCCCGCACGGCGGCCTCCTTTGGGAGGGAAAATTCCGGGAGCAGCCGGACCGGCTGCGGACGCTCCTTGACGGGCAGCCGGGAGAGGGCGGACCGCAGGACCGACCGCAGCCGTTCGGGCTGGCGGGCCGGACTCTGGAGCGGGAAGTTCTTGGCCGCGGCCTCCATCAGCCGGTTCTGCAGGCGGGAGGTGTCCGTGAACAGCAGGAACGCGGCCGCCTGCAGCTGGGAGGAGAGCAGCCAAAGCTGCTCCAGGTTGCGCCGGGCGTCGGCGGGGTCCAGGAAAGCGTAAGTTCTCTGCTCGCTGGTGTAGATGGTGCGGCGGCGGCCCCAGGTCCAGGGGCGTAGCGGCTGCGCGGCCGATTCGGTGCGCACCCGCGGGACGCTTTCCACGCCCTCCCGCGATTCCAGCTGCGCCCAGTCCTCGCCCAGGCGGTCGAGCTCGCAGAACACGTCGAGCTGCGCCTGCTCCAGAGGAGCCAGGTATTCCGCGAAGGCCTCGTCCACGTCGGCCCGCACCCGGACAAGGTGCGCGCTCAGCTCCCGCTGACGCTCCCCGATGGCGGCCTCCTCCTCCAGCAGGCGTTTCCGCTTTTCAAGCACGTCCGCCCGCAGGCGTTCGAGCAGCATCCCAAGCTCGCTGCGGGCCGCGGCGGTGAGCTGCCCCGCCCGGCGGCGGAGCAGGTCGTCCTTTTCGGCAGCCACCCGGAAAAACGCCGCGCGGGCCTCTTCAAAATTGCCGATCCGCACCAGTTCCTCCCGCTCGGGCTCCTCCAGCAGCCGGAGCAGCAGGCGCTCCTGTTCGCCGCGCTCCCGTGCGGGCCTGTGCGCGAGGTCCTCCGCCAGCGAGGAGAGGAAGATCGGGCGGCGGCACCGCTCGAGCGCCGCCGTCACCGGCTCCGGGCAGCCGGCGCGCCGCAGCTTCTTCATCGCCGCGCCGACGCTGCGGGCCGCGTGCTCCTGCAGGGCGCGGCGCAGTTCGCGCGCCGCGCTTTCCAAATCGGGGTACCCGGGGAGCATGTCGATGAGCGCGCTGTCGAACTGCGTAGCCGCCAGAACGAGCTCCGCCGCTCCCTTCTGGGGGAGCTGGGCGGTCAGCAGGTCCAGGTCGCTGCGGTCCAGGAAGCTCCCGCACCGGGAGAGAAAGAAGATCGCGTCGCAGGTTTCCAGGCACCGCCGGGTCTGTTCGGTGCGGGAGAGGACCGGGTCGTTGAGCCCGGGGGTGTCCACCACGGCCAGGTCGCGCAGACTGTCGAGCGGCAGCCCGAGCGTCAGGCTGTTCACGGCTGGGGCGAAGCGCCCGCCCTCGCCGACATAGTCGTTAAGAAGCGGTTCCAGCCCGTCGGTCCCCCCGAGCGGGATCCTGCGGGTTCCCTCCGCGAAGCATTCCTCCAGCGGGGTGCCGAAGCGGCTGGCGCGGGCGGCCGTCTCCTGCGCGGCCTGGACCTGGGGGGTGTCCATCCCCGAGCCCGCCAGGCGGCAGAGCTCCTCCCACTCCGCCCGGGTGAGAAACCGCGCGGTCAGGGCGGCCTCCTCGGCGTATTCCATCCGGGTGAGTACAGCGGTCTTCGGCGTGAGGCCCTTGGGCAGGACCTCGCGCCCGCCGAAGAGCAGCGTGTTGAGGAAGGTGGATTTCCCCGCCTTCACCCGGCCGGCCACCGCCAGCGTGAACCGCCGGTTCTCACGGAAGAAGTCCTCCGTCCGGCGTCGGAAGCTGCGCAGCAGCAGCTCCGGCCCGCCGGTGTCGACCTCCCCGGAGTAGGGCTCCAGAGCGGCGCAGAGGGACGCGACGCGCGCGGCGAAGGCCTCTGCCCGCCTGCGCTGCTCCTCGGTCTTTTCAAAGATCGGTTCCATACGCGTCCTCCTCATCCTCCCGGCCGCAGGCGGACAGGGCGGCGTCCGCCGCCTGCGCCTGCGCGCGGATCTCCCGCAGCAGCCGGGTCTGTTCCGCCGCGTTCGGCTCTCCCCGGCGCTCGAGCTCCTCCAGCGCGGCGCGCCGCAGGAGCGACTGCTCGCGGACAGCCTCCCCGGCGGCCTGCCGCACTGCTTCGAGCGCCGCCCTGCCCTCCCGCACGGTAAACGCCAGCGCCCGCTCGGAGAGCTTCGGCAGCACGCGCACCGGCAGCATCACCCGCAGTGACTCCCGCCGCCGCCCCCGGGGAACCCCGCGCAGCAGCGCGAGGATTTCCGCGAACAGGCCGTCCGAGTCGGGGAACCCGGCGAGGCCCCCCCAGGACGGGGACACGGCGCACCGCGCGGCCGCGTCCGGTCCGGAGACGACCCCCTGCAGGCGGAGCAGGGCGTTCACGCTTTTCTGGTAGCCCCTGAGCGCGGGCTCCAGTTCCCGGCGCAGGCTGTCGAGCGCGGCCGCGCGCAGGGTGTCGTCCACATAGGACGCGGGATTCTGTTCGCAGAGCAGCATCGCCTCCATCGAAGGCGCCGCGCGTTCCACCGTCCCGGCGAGACGCGCGGCCAGCGACCGCTCCCAGCCGCCTGCCTGCTGCTCCAGCTTCCGCGCCTGCTCCTCCAGGGGGCCGGCCAAAAGCCGGCTGCGCTCCTCCAGCAGCTCGATCTGGCGGGCGGACTCCGGGACCGTGAGCCCCGCCGCGTCCCGGCGCATGCGGAGATATTCGCGCAGCTGGTTCGCGGCCAGCAGGAGCGCTTGTCTCAGCCTGTTTTCCGCCAGCCGCGCCGCCCGGGACTGCAAACCGCGCAGCAGTTCGCGCACCGGCTCCACGTCGCCCCGCGCGCTCACGCAGGCGACCGTTTCCGGGACCGTGCCCGTCAGGTCGGCGAGGCTCTCGCGCAGGTACGCGGCCGCCTGCTCCCGTTCGGCGGGCAGCAGCTTGTCGCACTTGGTCAGGACCGGGTGGAAGGGCGCGCCGCGCAGGGAAAGCTCCCGCAGGAAGGCCGCCTCGCTCTCCCGGACGACCGGGTCGTCGGCGGCGAAGACCAGCAGGCAGGCGCAGGGGTCGGGCAGGGACTCGCGCAGGGCGCGCTCCGATTCCAGGGTGCCCGCGCCGAGGCCGGGCGTGTCGATCAGGCAGAGGCTCGGGAGCTCCGCGAAAAACGGCAGCGCGCAGGAGGCGCGCAGCATGGTCACGCCGGCAAGGTCGATTCCCGCGCGCAGGTCCCCAAGGCCGATCGGCAGCAGCGCGCCGCCGCGCTGCGCGAAGGCCCCGTTTTCTCCGAAAACGAGCCCGGTGGGGACCGCCGTCGTGGCGGTGATCCCCACCGGCAGCAGCGGAAGGCCCGCCAGGGCGTTGAGCAGGGAGCTTTTCCCGCTGTTCATCGCGCCGATGAACGGGACCGCCAGCCGAAATTCGGCGCAGTCGTCCAGCGCGGCCCGCAGCGGTCCCGCGTCGAGGCCGTTGCCGCGCAGAATGGGAAGTATTGACAGAGCGTGCTCCCGCAAACGGTTTTCCATGGCGCTCCCTCCAGCCCTCTCGGGGCCCGTCCGGCCCGTCTTTTTTTCAGTATAGCATAACTCCCGGCGGATTGCATCCGTCCAAAGAAACGGCCGGTTCCGCCTTTTTGCTCGCTTGCAATCTGTCGATCCACTCACTATAATAAAGAAAACGGGTGCGATTCGGAGAGAAGGAAGTGATGCCGTGGAGCCGCCGCACATCCTGCTGGTCGAGGACATGACCAAGATCCTGAACTACAACCGGATGGCGCTGGAGAAGCGCGGATACCGGGTCACGGCCGTCCGGACGCTCTCCGAGGCGCGCAAGCGGATCGAGGACGCCCCTCCGGACCTGGCCGTGGTCGACATCCTGCTGCCGGACGGGTCGGGGCTTGACCTCTGCCGTCAGCTCCGCCACAGCGACGCGCCGATTCTTCTGCTGACCAGCCTCGGGGACAGCGACCAGATCGTGCGGGGGCTGCAGGCGGGCGGCGACGACTACATCATCAAGCCCTATAAGATCGAGGAGCTGATCGCCCGCATCGAGGCCCAGCTCCGCCGCGTCCACTGGCTTTTACAGGCGGAGGTCGAGACCCACGCCGGCCGCCTGGTGCTGAACGCCCGGATGCAGCGGGCTTTTCTCGGCGGGCACGACCTGCTGCTCAAGCCCAAGGAATTTCTGCTTTTGTCCACGCTGCTGCGCAACCGCGGCAGGACGATGTCCGCCGAGGAACTCTATTCCGAAATCTGGGGGCAGGCTCCCAACGACGCGCTGCGCACCGTCTTCGTCAATATCTCCTCGCTGCGGATCAAGCTGCGGAAAAACGCGGGAGAATGCCCCTCCATCGTCATTGAGCGGTCAAACGGGGGGTACCGGCTGGTTTTTCCGGATGAAAAGCAAGGAGGCCGTGAATGAACGGTTCGGCAAGAAAGGTGGCCCTCTGGCTGCTCCTGCTGTTTTGCTGGGGCGCTTTTTCCCCGTTTGCGGCGTCCGCCGCGGATGGGGAAAAAGCGCCTTTTTCTGCCGTTCCGGCCGTTGTGGAGGCCGAATCCTCCGCGCCTCTTCCGCCCGGCGGCGCGGAGGAGGACACCGCCGGGGAACCGTCCGGGGAAGCGCCCGCGAAACCGCCCGGGGAGGGACCCGCGGGAGAAGAGGAGCCGCCCGCGGACCCCGCGGAAGACACGGAGCCGCCCGTGGAGGAACCGGCGGAGGAACCCGTGGGACCGTCCGGGGAAGCGCCGACGGAACCGCCCGCGGATGACGGGCTTTCCGGCGAGGCCCCCGTCCCCCCGGCGGAGCGGGAGCCGGAATTTTCCGCCCCCCTGCCGGACGGCGCGTTCGGCTGCGGGAGCGCGGCGGAGCTGCGGGAGCTGGTCAATGAGCGGGGAGCCGCGCACATCGTCCTCACGGCGGACGTCGTGTGGGAGCGCGGCGGAGATTCCTTCAGCATCCTGAAGCCCCGGAAGCCCACCCTGGTGGAGATGGGCGGGCACGTCATCGAGATCCCCGGCGGGAGCTCGATGGAGGTGAGCGGCCCGGTGCGCTTCGAGGGCAGCGGCGGCCGGCCCCTCATCACGGTGTCCGGAAGCTTTTCGGGCGAGGAGGTGGAGATCGCGGCCTCGGGGGAGGGCGCGGCGGCGCTCTGCGTCGAATCGGGCGCGAGCTGGATCGCGGACTGGATGGAGCTCTCCGCCGAGGGCCCGGACGCGGTGGCGGTTTGGCTCAAGGACGAAGAACTCCAGGACCTCTATTATTTCTCGGCCGCGGCGCGAGGCGAGGGGGCCGTCGCCATCCGCGCGGACGGCCCGCTCGAGCTCTATTGCTGCTCGGCCGTGGCCGATGGCGAATCGGTCGTGTGCGGCGGCGATCTCCTGCTGGACGCCTGCCGGGCGGAGCCGTTCCCGGAGGGGGCCGAGACCGTCGGCCGCCACGCCGTCCCGCCCGGGCGGATCGAACAGATCGGCTACAGCGTCGTGGAGGGGACCCCCTGGGAGCAGGCCTCGCTCGACCTCAGCCTGGAGCCGGGCGTTTCCCGCACCAGCGAGTATTTTCTCTATGACCTGAAAGGCCGGACGTCCACCCTCAGGGTCCGCGTTTCGGTGCTTACGGAGGGGATTCCGGTGGACTGTTCCACGGCGGGCGCCCATGAGCTCGCCTGCCGGCCGGTCGGCGTCCCGGATTGGTTCCCCGTGGAGATTCCCCCCTACACCGTTCCCCTCCATGTGGTTCCGCCCGACGCCCCTTGGATTGAGAACGCCTACCTGACGTCCGCCGGGGACCTGCACCTCGCCTTTTTGACCCCGATCGCGGGCGCGGAGCGGATCGCCGTCCAATATTCGGCCGACGGGGACGAAACCTGGCGGGACGCCGCTGCGCTCCCCCATTTTGAGCTTTTGCCCGGCGACGAAGCGGGAACGATGGCTTCGGCGGACCTGGGCGGGCTGGAAATCGATCACCGCTACTATTTACGCCTGGTGGTGGAGGGCGGCGCGTTCGAGGGAATCTCGAACGCGCTGGAGTTCCCCTACGCCTCCGGGGACCCCACCCAGCTCGGCGGCGGCGACAGGGACGACGACGGCCGGGGCGAGCAGGGCGGCCTGCCGCCGATCGGCGTCGTCCCGCCGCCGTCCGGCGGCGGGAGCGGCGGCCCGGACGGCGCGCGGGAGCGGCCGTCTTCGGAGCCGGCCGGTTCCCGTTCAACGACGCTGGTGCAGTCGTCTCCGCCCGAACCGGGCGCCGAAGCGGCGCCGCGGCGGCCCGCAGGGGCGGACGTTTCCCTGACGCCTTCCGAGCTGGCGGCGCAGAGGACGGCCAACCCGGAGGGGATCACCCTGATCGGGCAGGGTCTGAGGGTGACGCTGCCCGCCGCGCTGTTGGACGCCCTTCCGGCGGACGCCGTGTTTTACGCTCAGTTGGAGAAGCCGGGGGAGGACCGGTTCCTCGTCCGGTTCTGGTCGGGGGAGGAGGCGCTTGCCGGATTTGAGGGCCTTGCCTTCCGGGTCACAGTGGACTATGCCCCGGCAGATGAAAACGCGGCGTTTTTCTGCACCGGTCCGGACGGCCGGGAGAGGCCCGCCGACGGCTGGGAAGACGGCAGGCTGCGTTTTGAGCTGGAGACGGCCGGGGCGTACCTGATATCGGAGCGTCCCGGACAGGCGGAGGGCCGCGCGGCCTCTGATTCGCCCGACGTCCCCGCGGGCGTCCTCTCCGCGGACGGCGCATCGCCCGCGGTCGAAGCCGCCGCGCCCTCCAAGGCCGGCGCGGCGCCGGCCGGTTTGGCCGCGGCGCTGTGCGCCGCGCTCGCGGGCGGGGCCTTCCTGTATCTGCGCCGGAGGAAGGGGGGCGACCGACGTGGAGGGTAAACGGAAAAACGCCCGGTTTGCGCTCCTGCTGGCGGCCGTGCTCCTGTCGAGCGTCCTTTATTTTTGGCTCTGCTGGCGGTTTGACAACAAATACACCTATCCCCGCCCCGCCGCCAAGATGGGCGTCGTCCGGCTGGACGGGGACTGGTATGAGGACTCCCCCTTCTTCTATCTGGCGGACGGATGGGCCTTCTATGGCGGTCGCCTGCTTTCGCCGGAGGAGATCGCCGGGGCCGAACCGGACGCCTATCTCTACATCGGGCAGTATGGGGGCTTCGATCTCGGCGATCCGGCGGCGCCCGCCCACGGGCGGGCCACCTACCGCACCGTACTGCTCACCGACGGGACCGAGCGCGACTACGCGCTGGAACTGACCGAGATTTTTTCCCGCTGGCGGCTGTGGATCAACGGACGGCTCATGCAGAGCGTGGGCATGGGGGACGCGGACGCGCCCGCGCCCGGAAGCCCCATGGTCACCTTCACCGCCGGGGAGCGGATCGAAATCGTCGTCGAGGTGGAGGACCGGGACGGCGTGTACAGCGGCATGGTCTATCCGCCCGCCTTCGGCAGTCCGTCGGAAGTAAGCCGGGCGAGCTTTTTGCGGGTAATCATCCACTGCGCCGCGTGCGCCGTCGCGGCGCTCATCGGCCTGCTCTGCCTGCTGGTCCGGTCCGGCTACCACTTCTCCATCCCATACGGCGCGCTGGCGCTGCTCTGCCTGTGCTTCTGCCTGAGCACCGCATGGCCCATCGCCCAGGCGCTCGGCTGGCAGGGAGGCGTGTGGCCGGTGCTTGAGCGGCTCGGGACCTACGGCCTCTTCCCGACGCTGGCCTGGCTGCAGGCCCGCATCATGGCGCTGCCCCGCCGCGCATATTATCCCGTCTGCGCGGCCGGCGCGGCGGTCTGCGCCGGGATCCTGCTGGTGCGCGTCTTCCCGGCCGAAAGCGCCGGGACGCTGATGGCCTGGTCGGGCGTGCTGTCGGCCTACAAGTGGGCGACAGCCCTCTGTATGCTTGCCTCCTGCTGGTGGGCCCTGCGCCGGAGCCTGCGCTATTCGAGGGCGCTGCTCGCGGGGAGCTGCGTCTTCGCCTGCGCGCTGATCATGGACCGGCTCCTGCCCCTGTACGAGCCCATCCTGCTGGGGTGGTTCATCGAGCAGGCGGGCGGCGTCCTGATTCTGGTGATCTGCGGCGTGCTCTGCTTTGACACGGTGCGCGTCTACCGGGAGCGCGACGCCCTGCACATGCGGGAAAGGGTGGCGGAGGTCCAGCTCGCGGCGCGCGCCGAACAGGCCCGTCTGTCGGAAGAGTATGTGCGCCGCACCCGGGAACAGCTCCATGAGAGCCGCAGCCGGCTGACGCTCATCCGTTACTATCTGGACGTCGGCGCGCTCGGGGAGCTGTCCGACTACCTCGACGAGATCGCCCCGAAGCTGGGCGGCACGGCGCCGCAGGACTACACCGGCCACAGCCTCATCGATGCCGTCCTCGCGGTCCAGCTCGCCCGGGCGGCGCAGATGGATATTTTCGTTGAACTCGACCTCGCCCGGCTGCCGGAGAAGCTCCCGTTTGACGACGGCGATCTCACCTCGTTGCTGATGAACCTGCTGGACAACGCCATGGAGGGCTGTCAGCGTTCGGCCGCGGCCGAACGCTGGATCTCCCTGGGCATCTCCTGGGCGGACGGCGAAATGGAGGTGCTCTGCCGCAACAGCGCCTGTGAGGATGCGGCGGACAAGGGCACCAGCAAAGCGGATAAACGCGCCCACGGCTTCGGCCTGCCGATCATCCGGGAGATCGCGAAACGGTATGGGGGCGCGGCCACGGCGGGCCGGGAAGAGGGATGCTTCTCGGTGGAGGTGCGGATGAAAGCTTCGCGGGAAGCCCATGCGTGTCCATAGCTCCGAATCGGCGCGGGCGTCCGCTTGCATATCCGGACGCGGCCGCGCGCAAAGCCCCGTCCCTCTCCAAAGGAGAGGGACGGGGCTTTCTTTTCCTCCAATCACGATCCAGTCTTTTACAGAGCTGGGACAAGAAGGGTTCGTCTGACGGAATATTCGCCTGTTCGGTCATATTACGCCGAAAAAGATTGTACAAGCCGCCTCCGCCGTGATAGAATGTAAACATCATGTGAACAGAGTAAACGGAGAAGCCGCGGGCGTATGCCCACGGCCGGGTCCGTGTTGGAGCAAGGGGCAAAGATATGGCTGCACAAAAAACGGTTTTGGTAGTGGAAGACAGCGAGATCAACCGGGCGACGCTCAGCGGGATCCTGTCTTCGGAGTACCGGGTCCTCGAGGCGGGGGACGGGCGGGAGGCGCTCGGCCTTCTGGAGCTGTACGGGGAGAGGATCGCCCTGATCCTGCTGGATATCGTCATGCCCGTCATGGACGGCTACACCTTCCTCTCGATCGTCAAGGCCCACCCCGATTACGCGTCCATCCCGGTCATCGTCACCACGCAGAGCGACAGCGAGGCCGACGAGGTGGCGGCGCTGTCCCATGGCGCCACGGATTTTGTGGCCAAGCCCTATAAGGCGCAGATTATCCTGCACCGCGCCGCCAGCATCATCAGCCTGCGGGAGACCGCCGCCATGATCAACCAGTTCCAGTACGACCGGCTGACCGGCCTGTGCAGCAAGGAATATTTTTACCAGCGGGTCCGGGAGACCCTCCGGCAGAACCCGGAGAAGGAGTATGACATCGTCTGCTCCGACATCGACAACTTCAAGCTCATCAACGACATTTTCGGCATTCCGGCGGGGGACCGCCTGCTGCACGACATCGCGGCGCTCTACCGCACGGTCATCGGCGACGCGGGGATCTGCGGGAGGCTCAACGCGGACCAGTTCGCCTGCCTGCTGGAGCGCCGGACGGACTACAGCGATGAGATGTTCGTCCGGGTGAGCGGGGAGGTAAACGCCCTCGCGAACGCCCGGAGCATTGTGATGAAGTGGGGGATCTACACGGTCGAGGACTGCGGCGTCCCGGTCGAGCAGATGTGCGACCGGGCGCTGCTGGCCGCACGCAGCATCAAGGGCCAGTACGGCAAGTACTTCGCCGCCTACGACGACCAGCTGCGGGGCAAGCTGCTGCGGGAGCAGGCCATCATCGACAATATGGAGTCCGCCCTGGCGCAGGGGCAGTTCCAGGTCTATCTCCAGCCCAAATACCGGATCAGGGACAGCCGCCTGGCGGGCGCGGAGGCGCTGGTGCGCTGGGCGCACCCCGAGTGGGGCCTCCAGTCCCCCGCGGAGTTCATCCCCCTCTTCGAGCGCAACGGGTTCATCACCAAGCTGGACCGCTTCGTCTGGGACAGGAGTTGTTCCTTCCTGCGCAAGTGGGACGACGCCGGCCTGCCGTCCATCCCGGTCTCCGTCAACGTGTCCCGGGCGGACATCTATCAGGCGGATATCGCGGAGATCCTGCTGGGAACGGTGCGGAAATACAGGCTGGCGCCCGCGCGGCTCCATCTGGAGATCACGGAGAGCGCCTACACCGAGGACCCCAACCAGATCATTGAAACGGCGGCCCGCCTGCGGGAGCTGGGCTTTGTGATCGAAATGGACGACTTCGGGAGCGGGTACTCCTCCCTCAACATGCTCAACCGTCTGCCGATCGACGTGCTGAAGTTGGACATGCGCTTTATCCAGAGCGAGACGGCAAAGCCCGTCGACCAGGGGATCCTGCGCTTCATCATGGATCTGGCGCGCTGGATGGAACTGCATGTGGTTGCCGAGGGCGTGGAGACGCGGGAGCAGCTCGAACGCCTGCGGGAGATCGACTGCGACTATGTGCAGGGCTACTACTTTGTGCGCCCGGTGCCCAGCGAAGAGTTTGAAAAGCTGCTTCGGGAAGAGGGGGCCGTCGCGGAGCAGGAGCCGGGCGCCAAACGCCGGCGGCCGGTCTTCCTGGCCGCCGATGAGGACGCGGCCTACCGGGATCTGGTGCGGGAGACCTTTGAGGATCTCTTCCAGGTCATGGAGGCCGGGACCGGGCGCGCCGCGCTCGACTGCATCGCGGCGAACCGGGACAAGCTCGCCGCCGTGCTCCTCAGCGCCACGCTGCCGGGGTCGGACGACTTCTCGGCGCTGGAGGCCGTGAAGCGCAGCCGGGCCGTGTGGAGCACGCCCGTCATCGTCACCGGCCCGCCGGACGCGCTGCTGGAGGAAAAGGCGCTGGAGCTGGGCGCGGAGGAGTACGTGGACAAGCCCCACACCGCCAAGAGCCTGCGCAGGCAGGTGCTGCGGGCGATGGGGACCACCGCCTTCCAGGAGTGGAAGGACTCCCTGCAGGAGGAGGCCTGCCGGGACTACCAGACGGGCCTTCTGAACCGGCGGGGCTTCACCGCCGCCGCGGGCGCGCTGCGGGCGGAGGACCTGCCGCTGGCGGTCTGCCTCTTCGACCTGGACGACCTGAAGAAGACCAACGACACCTTCGGGCATGTGGAGGGCGACCGGCTCATTGAGGAATTCAGCGCGCTCCTGCGCGCGCACACCCGCGAAAACGACATTCTCTCCCGCTACGGCGGGGACGAATTCGTGGTGGTCATGAGACAGGTGCGCTCCGAGGAGGCGGCGCTGAAGAAGGGCGGGGAGATCTGCCGGGCCGCCCGGGAGATCTGCGCCCCAAAGGGGGCCGCGGCCGCCTGCACCGGGGGGATCGTTTTCAGCGTCTCGGAGGAGCCGGTGACGGAGCTGATCGCCCGGGCGGACCGGGCGCTCTACCGCGCGAAGGCGGAGGGCAAGGGGAAATGCTGTCTATGGAAAGGGTAAGGGATATGGGTTATCGGGGGACGGCCATGGGGGCCGTGGAGGCGTTCTGCCGCGACTGGTTCGAACGGCGGGACGCGGAGGCGGCGATCGGGTTTTTGTCCGACGCGGTGGATTTCGTGGGCACGGGAGAAGACGAGCTGGCCCGCGGGAAAGAGGAGATGTCCGCCTACCTGCGGGCGGACGTGGGGGAGCTCCGGGAGCCCTTCGCCTGCGTGCTGGAGGCGCTCCACGAGCAGATGGCGGCGGAGCATGTCTGCTGCCTGTCCGCGGAGATGACCCTGAAGAATACGCAGTACACCTGGCGGCTTCGCATCTTCTGCACCCTCGTGCGGGAGGACGGCGAGACCTGGCTGGTGCGCAGCCTGCATTTCGCGGAGCCGGGCGGCAGCCAGCGGGGGAAGGAGCACTACCCCCAGACCCTGGTGGTGGAGCAGATCGCCAGGCAGCGGCAGGAGCTGCTCAACGATTCGCTGCTGGGCGGCATGATGGGCGGGTACATCGAGGAGGGCTTCCCCTTCTACTTCATCAACCGCCAGATGCTCCGTTACCTCGGCTATGAGAGCGAGGCGGACTTCGTGGCCGATATCGGCGGGCTGGTCGCCAACTGCATGCACCCGGACGACCGCGGGATGGTGGACGAGCAGGTGGAGGCCCAGCTCGCGGAAAAGGGAGAATACGTCGTCGAGTACCGGATGAAAAAGAAGGACGGCTCCTACATATGGGTCCACGACGCGGGGCGCAGGACGGTCGCGGAGGACGGACGCCCCGCGATCGCGTCGGTCTGCGTCGACATCACCGCGCAGAGGGAGGCGCAGGAGGAGGTCCTGCGCCTTTACAACAACATCCCGGGCGCGGTCTTCCGCTGCCGGTCCGACGCGGATTTCACGGTGATCGAGGCCAACGACGGCCTGTTTGAGTTCATCGGCTACACCCGCGAGGAATTCGCGGCCATGGGGAACCGGATGTCCGCGGTGATCCACCCGGACGATTTCGCCCCGTCGGCCGCCCTGCTGGAGGAGCAGCTTCTGCGGGGGGATACCATCCAGCTGGAGCACCGGGTCATCTGCAGGGGCGGCGCCGTCAAGTGGGTCTCCATCAAGGCGCAGCTCTTCCGGGAGCGGGGCGAGGAGCAGTATTTCTACTGCGTCTTCGTGGACGTCACCGACGAGCGGCGCCTTCGCGACCGGGTCCGGGAGCTCTACGAGGAGGAGCTTGCCTATTTCTCCGAGCTCGCCTCGCGGGAGGGCAGCATCCAGGGGACCATCAACGTCTCCCGGGACCGTCTGGAGAGCTACCAGGCCACCCTGGACGTGGCCGTCGCGCATGTGGGGGACACCTACGTGAAGACGATCCAGAACCTCTCCGGGTCCGCCGTGGACGCCGCCTACGGGGTGGAGATCCGCCGGATGCTCGCGCGCGGCAAGGTATTGGAGGACTACGCGGCGGGGAAGGTGGACTACCGCCTGAGCTTCCTGCGCAGGCGCAACGACGGGAGCCTTTTCTGGGGCAGCACGAACCTGCGGACCTGCCTGAACCCCGCCACCGGCGACGTCATCATGTTTTTCTATACGGCGGACGTCACCGAGCAGCGGCTGCAGGAGCAGCTGCTCAACCGGATCGCCGAACTGGACTACGACGTCATCGCCGACATCGACCTGAACGGCGGCGGGTACCGCGTGGCCGCCTGCGGCGGCAAGCGTCCGCTCTCCATCCCGGCGCAGGGGGATTTCCGGGAGGAGGCCCAAAAATCCGCCGAGCGCTGCATGGACGAGGCGGAACGGGCGGAGTTTTTACAGAAGCTCGATTTCGGCTACATCCGGCGGCGGCTTGCCGGACAGGACGCCTACACCTTCGTGCTGGAGCTCCGGGAGGCCGGGGAACGGCGGGTCAAGCGCTTCCAGGTCTTCTACATCAGCCGGGAGCTCGGCCGGGTGTGCATGACGCGGGCGGACGTGACCGACGTGGTGCGGCGGGAGCAGAAGCAGAAGGAGGAGCTGGCCGCGGCGCTCGTGGCCGCGGAGCAGGCCAACGCCGCCAAAAGCGACTTCCTCTCCCGCATGAGCCACGAGATCCGCACCCCCATGAACGCGATCATCGGCATGAGCACCATCGCGGCCAATTCGATCGGGGACGACGACCAGGTGGCCGACTGCATCTCCAAAATCGGGATCTCCTCCCGTTTCCTGCTCTCCCTCATCAACGACATCCTGGACATGAGCCGGATCGAGAGCGGCAAGATGCTGATGAAGAGCGAAAAAATTCCCACCGAGGACTTTTTGGGCGGCATCAGCACCATCTGCCACGCGCAGGCGGCCTCCAAGGGGGTGGACTACGAGTGCATCGTGGACCCCGTGCTCGACGACTACTATATCGGGGACGCGATGAAGCTCCAGCAGGTGCTCCTCAACATCCTTTCCAACGCGATCAAGTTCACCGGCGAGGGCGGGAAGGTCACCTTCTCCGCCGCCCAGCGCCGTCGGACCCAAAACGACGCCGAGCTCCGCTTCATCGTCAACGACACGGGCGTGGGCATGAGCGAGGAGTTCCTCCCCCACATCTACGAGCCCTTTTCGCAGGAGTCCACCGGCACCACCGCCCTCTTCGGCGGCACCGGGCTGGGCCTTGCGATCTCCAAGAACATCGTGGATCTGATGGGCGGGAAGATCACGGCGCGTTCGATCAAGGGGATCGGCACCGAGTTCACCGTCGACGTGAAGCTGGGCATCACCGAGGAGGAGAAGCTCCGCCATAACCTGAAGAAGCACCACAACTTCTCCCACCTCAAGACGCTGGTGGTGGACGACGACGTGGCGGTCTGCGAGAGCGCCGTCGTCACCCTCCACGAGATGGGCGTCATGGCCGAATGGGTCGACAGCGGCCGCAAGGCGGTCGACCGGGTCCGGGAGCTGTGGGGCGGCGGGAAGTATTACGACATGATCCTGATCGACTGGAAGATGCCCGAGATGGACGGGATCGAGACGGCCCGGCAGATCCGCGCCATCGTGGGGACGGAGGTCACGATCATCATCATGACCGCCTACGACTGGATATCGATCGAGCATGAGGCGAAGCTGGCGGGCGTCAACCTGCTGATGAGCAAGCCGATGTTCAAATCCTCCCTGGTCTCCGCCTTCTCCAGGGCGCTCGGGGAGAAGGAGGAGCGGGCGCAGCAGCCGGACGGCGCCGATTACGACTTCACCGGCAGGCGGGTGCTGCTGGCGGAGGACAACGCCCTCAACACCGAGGTGGCGGTCATGCTGCTGGAGAGCAAGGGCTTCGCGGTGGAGACGGCGGAAAACGGGCTGCGGGCGATGGAGCTGTTCAGCAAATCCCCAAAAGGGTATTACGACGCGATCCTGATGGACATCCGGATGCCGCTGATGGACGGCCTGACGGCCGCCGGGACCATCCGCCACCTGAGCAACGCCGACGCGGCGGCCATTCCGATCATCGCCATGACGGCGAACGCCTTCGACGACGACATCGAAAAGAGCAAGGCCGCCGGGATGGACGCCCACCTGGCCAAGCCGATCGACCCGGACCGGCTCTACCAGACGCTCTACGACTTTATTTTCCGGAAACAGGAGGGTTAGGAGATGGGGAATTTTCGTGCGGCCTTCGAGGCCTACGGCGCGGATTACGACGGCACGATGCGGCGCTTTTTGGGGAACGAGGCCATGTACCTGCGCGTGCTCGGCATGCTGCCCCGGGACGGCAGCGTGAATCGGCTGGGCGACGCGCTGGAATCCGGCGACCTGGGCGGCGCGTTCGAAGCCGCCCATTCGCTCAAGGGGGTCGCCGGGAACCTGGGGCTCGACCCGCTTTACAAGGCGGCGTGCGCCGTCGTGGAGCCGCTGCGCCTGCGGGAGGAGCGAAACGACTACCCCGAATTGTACCGGGCTGTGCGAAAGGAATTCGAGCGGGCGGGGCTGTTTTTGGAAGCCCTGAAAGGAGAACCGACATGACGTGGGAAAGCCCTCTCTCTGCGCCGGAGGTCCGGCAGCTCCAGGCCATCCTGGACAACGACCCGGTCGCCATCTTTGTCAGCGACGTCGAGAGCCGGCGGGTGCTCTACGCCAACCGGCGGGCGCGGGAGACGCTCCTACCGCCGGACGGCGGCGAGGCCTGCTGCTACCACATCGCGGGCTACCAGTCCGCCTGCCCCTTCTGCCACGCGGGTAGAATGAGCCGGGACGACGTCCTCGTCCGCGAGTACCGCCACCCCCTCAACGGGCGCGTCTACCAGCTCAGCGGGAAGCTCGTCGACTGGGGGGACCGGCCCGCGCATATCGAGTACGTCAGGGACGTCACCGAGCAGCGGGCGGAGTCGGAGCGCGCCGACCGGCTGCAGGAGGGGCTGAAGGAGACCTTTACCAGCGTCCCCTGCGGGCTGTGCGTCTACCGGATCGAGTGGCCCGAAATCGTGCCGCTCTTCCACAACCCCGCCTTCTATGAGGTCGTGGGCTATTCCGACGAGCACATCCGGTCGGTCCGGGAGAAGACCGACTACCTGGGCGTGCATCCGGAGGACGTCGGGCTTTTGCGGGAAAAGATCGCCGCCGCGTACCATGGCGGCGGCAGCGTGCGGCACTCCTACCGGCTGTGGAACGACCGGCGGGGGGAATACCGCTGGATCAACCTCGACGGCACGATCAAAACCCATGAGGACGGCGCCAAAATCTTCTACGGCATCTACACCGACGTCAGCGAGCGCGTGCATTTGGAGGAAGAGCTGAAGGCTGCCAACGAGAAGATGCAGGACATCGTCAACGCCATCCCGGGCGGGGTTGCCATCTACCGGGTGTCGGACATCTTTGAGACGGTCTATTTCTCCGACGGCGTACCGGAATTGACCGGGTACACCGTGGAGGAGTACCGGGAACTGATCAAACGGGACGCGATTGAGATGACCTATCCGGAGGACGCCGCGATGGTGGCCGCGAAGGCCAGGGAGGCCCTGCGCGACCGGACGGTGGCGGACTTTGAATTCCGCAAGCTGCACCGGGACGGGCACATCGTCTGGGTGCACGCCCAGGCGAAGCAGGTGGGGGAGGAGCGCGGCCGCCCCCTGCTCCAGTGCGTGTTCCACAACATCACCGCGCTCAAGGAGACCCAGCTGGAGCTCGACCACCTGGTCAACTCGATCCCGGGCGGGATCGCCGGCTACCGGGTGGAGGAGGGGCGGTTCGTCCCCACCTATTTCTCCGCGGGCGTGCCCGCCCTCACGGGCTACACGCGGGAGGAATACGGGGAGATCGTCCGGCGGGACGCCTTCGACGCCGTATATGAGGCGGACAGGCCCCGGGTCCTCGCCGCGGCGCGGGCCGCGCTGGAAAGCGGGAAGGTACTCGACATCTCCTGCCGGATGCGCCATAAGAACGGGACCCTCGTCTGGCTGCACCTCAACGGCCGCCGGATGGGACCGCTGTCGGAATCCACCCGGTTTTACGGGGTCTTCACCGGCATGTCGGCGGAGGCGCAGCTCTTCCAGAGCATCGCGAACGAGACGGCGGACGGCATTTACGTCATCGACCGGAAGAATTACGACCTGCTCTACATCAACGAATCGCGGGAGCTGTTCGCGAAGAGCGGCGGCCGCGTCGGGCAGAAATGCTACGCCGCGCTGCACGGGAGGGACGCACCCTGCGTGTTCTGCACGCTTCACAGCCACGCGCCCGACGGAAAGGCGCACGAGATGGCGGTGGACGGGAGCGGGCGGTTTTACACCACCCGCTTCATGGAGAGCGACTGGAACGGCATCCCGGCCTATGTGAAGTACGTCCACGACGTGACCGAGGAGGTCCGGACCCAGAAGGAAAAGGCGCGCCTGGAGCAGTATTTCCAGACGGTGGTCAAGCACCTTCCGGGGGGCGTCGCCGTGGTCCGCTACAAGCCGGACGGCGGCATGATCCCCGAGTTTTTGTCGGACGGGTTCGCCGCCATGACGGGGATGACGCAGGAGGCGGCGTGGGAGCTCTACAGGCGGGACGCCATGGCCGGGGTGCACCCGGACGACCGGGAGGCGGTCGCCGCGCGGATGGCGGAGTTCATCGGCGGCGGTGAGAGCAGCTGTGAGCTGATCTACCGGCTGAAGAAGGGCGACGGCGGCTACATCTGGGTGAAAAACAGCCTTTCGATGCTCCAGAGCGAGGACGGGGAGCTCCGGATCTACGCGGGCTACCACGACATGACCCGGGAGCGGGAGGAACGGGAGGAGCTCCGGAAGCAGTTCAACGACCGGATCCTCCAGCACTACCGCACGCCCGGGCCCAACGCTCTGGTCGTGGGCCACTGCAACGTCACGCGGGATCAGATCCTCGAGATCATCGACCACACCGACTCCGGCCTGCTGAGCACCTTCGGCACCGAGCGGGAGACCTTTTTCATGGGGCTTTCGAACCTGGTCGTCGACGAGGAGGGCCGGCGGATTTTCAGGGAGGCCTACCTGAACGGGCCCTCCCAGGCGGCTTTCGACCGGGGCGACACGGAAATCATCCGGGACTTCTTCGTCCGGCTCCCGAAGGAGAAGCGCGGGCGCTACGTGCGCTTCAAGGTAAATCTGGTGGAGACCCCCGACACGGGGGACGTCACCGGCATCCTGACCGTCACCGACATCACCGAGCAGACCATCTCCGAACGCATCCTGCGCCGCCTGTCGGTGGCAGGCAGCGACCTCGTGGTCGACGTGGACGTCCCCGAGGACCGCTACCGCGTCCTCAACGGGGAGATGGACGCGGGCGACATCCCGGCGCAGGAGGGCCGGCATTCCGACCGGATCGCCTACATGCTCCAAAAACAGGTGGTGCCCAGGGACCGCGAGCAGGTGAAGACCCTGCTGGACCCGGACTACATCATGGAGCGCCTGCAAAGGGAGGACTCCTATTCCTTCCACTACGCCATCCTCGGGGAGCGGGGGGAGGTCCTCACCAAAAAGCTCACCGTTTCGGCCATCGACCTGCGGCTGGGGCGGGTCTGCCTTGCGCGGGCGGACATCACCGATTCGGTGCGGGAGCAGCAGGGGCTGCTGAACGTCGTGGCCTACACCTTCGAGCTGCTGGGCCTCATCCAGGTGGTCACCAGGCGCATGACGATGCACACCCGCCAGACGGTGCTGGAAAACCTGCCCCCCTTCGTCGTGGAGGACTACAACGCCTCCATCAAACTGATCGCCAGGCGCTATAACCCAGAGGGAGGGACGGAGGAGCTGGAGCGCCAGCTCCGGCTGGAGACGATGCTCCGGCATCTCGAGGAGCAGCCCGCGGGCTATGACTTCGTCTTCCCGCACCGTTCGGAGGAGGGTCTGCGCTATAAGCAGATCACCGTCCTGTGGGGGGATGGAGAGCACAAGACGGTGTGCATGGTGCGCGCCGACGTGACCGATATGCTGGCGGAGGAACGCCGGTCCAAAAAGGCCCTGGAGCAGGCGCTGGAGCTGGCGGAGGAGGCCAGCCGCGCCAAGAGCGACTTCCTCTCCTCCATGAGCCACGACATCCGCACGCCGATGAACGCGATCATGGGGATGACCGCGCTCGCCAGCGCCTACATCGACGACCCCGCGCGGGTCGCCGACTGCCTGCGGAAGATCTCCGTCTCCTCCCGGCACCTGCTCAGCCTGATCAACGACATTCTGGACATGAGCAAGATCGAGCGCGGCAAGATCACGCTCAACCGGATGGAGATGTCCGTCCCCGGCCTGCTGGAGCAGCTCTCGACCATCATCGAGCCGCAGGCCCGCGCGGCGGGGCTCTCCTTCTGCGCGCGAGCCGGCCGGGTCCGTCAGGAGCGGTTCATCGGGGACGCCCTGCGCGTCAGCCAGATTTTGCTCAACCTGCTGAGCAACGCGGTCAAGTTCACCCCCGAGGGGGGAAGGGTGGAGTTTTTCGCGGAGGAACTGTCCGCGGAAAGCGCGGGCCGCGTCCGCTACCGCTTCGTCGTGCGCGACACGGGGATCGGGATGTCGGAGGAGTTCCTCGCCTCGATGTTCGACCCCTTTTCCCGCAGCAGGGAGGCGACGCGCGTCGAGGGGACCGGCCTGGGGCTGAGCATCGCCAAGGGGCTGGTCGACCTGATGGGCGGCACGATCTCGGTGGAGAGCCGGCCCGGCGAGGGTTCCGCCTTCACGGTGGAGCTCGAGTGCGAGGCCGGCGGGGCCTCGGGGCTCCCCGCCGGGAAGGCGGCCGGGCCGCAGTCCGCGGCCCTCTCGGAGGAGGCGCCTTTCGCCGGCCGCCGCATCCTGGTGGCGGAGGACAACGAGATCAACGCCGAGATTCTCTGCGGCCTGCTGGAGATCTACGGGGCGGAAACGGTGGTCCGGACCAACGGCGCCAAGGCGGTGCGGGAGTTCCGGGAGCGGGCGCCGGGCACCTACGACGCCGTCCTGATGGACATCCAGATGCCCGAGATGAACGGCTACGAGGCCGCCCGGGCGATCCGGGGGCTGGACCGCCCCGACGCCCGGACGGTCCCCATCATCGCCATGACGGCGAACGCCTTTTCGGAGGATGTGCAGGCGGCTCTCGCGGCCGGAATGACCGCCCATGTGGCGAAACCGATCGACACCGCCATCCTGCAGAGCACGCTGCGCCGCGCGCTGGAGGATGCGGGCGGCGGTCCGCCGCGGGCGTGAGAAAGGGAGGAAGGCGCGCCCGTGGAGGGGACATACGAACGGTATAAGCTGATATATGATTACTATGCGGCCAGAATCTGCTTCGGCCGCTGCGCCTTCGGGGATTCCCTGCCCGCGATTCCGCGGATCGCTTCCGAGTTCCATGTGGCGGTCCCGACCGTCCGCAGCGCGCTGGCCCGGCTGGAGGCGGACGGCCTCATCCGGGTGGAGGCGAAAAAGGCCGCCCGGGTGGTCTACCGGGCGGGACCCGCCCGGTTCCGAGAAAACGCCGCGCGATATTTCGTGCCGCGCCGGGAGGGGATCCTCGATATCGTCCGGACCGGCGGGCTCCTGTACGACCCGCTCTGGGAGGCGGGGCTCCGGACCTGGAACCGGGAGAGGACGGGGGCGCCGCCGGCCGCGGCGGGGTTTTCCCTGACCGTCCTCTCCTCGCTGGGCAACCATCTGGTCATGAACCTCTGCTGGGAGATGATCCGGTACCTGTGCTTTCCCCTGCTGGACGCCCACGGCGCGGCGGAGGACTGCCTGCGGGAGCTGAGGGCCGGCGGGGACGCCGACCGTGCGAAGCGCGCCTGTCTGGCCGGCTGGAAGCAGGACATCGACGAGCTGTTCGCCTTCCTCGAAACGGCGCGCGCGGAGTACACGCTGGAGGACGTCCGCCCGGTCCCGTTCGAGTGGAACATCTACCGGCAGCGTCCCCAGCTGCGCTATTCGATCGCCTCCCGCATCATCCGGGAGATCCTGGAGGAACGCTACCCGGTCGGGAGCTTTCTCCCCTCCCTCCCGCGGATGGCGGAGCGGTTCGGCGTCGCGGTCTCCACGATCCGGCGCACGCTGGACCTGCTGGCCGGGCTCGGCGTCGCCGCTTCCTTCCAGGGGAAGGGGACGCGGGTCCTCATGGACCCCCGGCGGATCGACTTTTCCAAACCGGAGGTCCGCGAGGCGCTGGGGCTCTACGCGGAGAGTCTGGAGTTTCTGGCGCTGACCGTCCGGAAGGTGTCCCTCTTTACGCTGGAGGCGGCGTCCGGGGAGACGCTGGACCGGCTGGCGGAACGGTTCGCGCGGATCCGGGAGGAAAAAAAGAGCTACCTTGTCTTTGAGGCATACCTCGCCTTCATCACCGGCGCCTGCCCGTCCGCGGCGGTGCGCCAGTGCTACCGCAAGCTCAACGAGCTGCTGGCCTGCGGCTATCCGGCCACGCTGAGGCGGCTCGGGGAAAACCGGCTTGACAATGCGTTTTCCGGGACGATCGCACAGGCGGAGGCGGATTTGCGCGCGCGGGATTTCGAGCGCATCGCCGCCGGCTGGCAGGTCTTTCTGGAAAGCGAGGCGGAACGGTTCCGCGCCTTCGCGACGCGGCAGTGATTCCGCGCCGCGGGAAAAGCATTACACACGGGGCCCGTCCGGGCCCCACGGTCAGGAGGGACGCGAGATGAAGAAAGGATCCGGCCGGGAACCCGGCGGCGGGCGGTCGATTGCCGGGGCGGCCCTGATTTTGCTCCTCATCCTGCTGGGGGTCGGCGCGTTCACCTTCCACCTCTATACGCGCATCGTGAACGAGAGCAAGACCCTCGCGTGGGAGATGACGCTGAAATCCGCCGAGGTAATGGAGCTGCGGCTGGAGGATATCCGTTCGTCGCTGGCCGCCTTTTCACGGAGCGTCGCCTCGAGTGGCGCGGGCCCCGGCGAGGTGGGGGAGATGGCCTCCCGCCAGCTGGACGGCCACCCGATCTTCCGCCTCCACGTCGTGACGGAGGAGGGCGCGCCGCTGACGGAGGACTACGGCCTGACCGCCGGGGACGCCGCGCGGCTGGAGGAGCTCTGCCCGGAGGACGGCGCGTTTTCCGCGGGGTACCTCGGGAAGAGCGGCCGCTGGCAGACCGCGGTTGCCGTCTCCGGCACGGTGGCGGGCGTCCCCTGCCGGTTTTACGCCGAGTGCGTGCTCGACGACCTGTACATGGACGACTTCATGGAGTTCCACAGCCAGCAGGGCTACTGCTATATGATCTCCGGCGGCGAGGGGACCTTCATCATGCTGCCCCACAACAAATTCGGGCAGGGGCTTTACTCCGGGCTGTTCACCATGCTCGAGGCCTACCGCAGCAACGACCCGGCGGTGATCGAAGAGATCCGCGCCGTCCTGGCCCGGGGCGAGGCCTGCACGGTGCAGCTGGATTTTCGCGACGAGAACTGTTATTTCTGCTTTGTCCCGCTCGAAGAGCGGGCCGACTGGTTCATCGTTTCGATCATCCCGTCGGACGCGCTGCAGGAAAACGGCATGATCGCCATCGCGGCCATCGTCCTGCTGGGCGTCACGGTGCTGCTGGGCGCGGCGCTCCTGCTCTGGATGAGCCGCCGCCGGTGGAAGCTGCGCTCGGAGGTGGAGGCGGCAAAGCTCGCCAGCGAGGCCAAGAGCAGCTTCCTCTCCAACATGTCCCATGAAATCCGCACGCCGATGAATGCCATCGTCGGCATGACCGAGATCATGAAGCTGAACACCGGCGACCGGGACCGGATCGCCGCCTGCCTCGACAAGATCGGCGTCTCGTCCAAATACCTGCTCGGGATCATCAACGACGTGCTGGACATGTCGAAGATCGAGAGCAGCAAGATGACGCTCGAACACGCCCCCTTCCCGATCGGCGCGGTGGTCGAGGAGGCGGTCGATCTCGTCCTGCCGCTGATGCGCGGTCGCGGGCACGCGTTCGACGCCTGCGCCTTCTGGGACGGCCCGGAATGCCTGGTCGGGGACGGGATGCGTCTGAGCCAGATCCTCGTCAACATCCTGTCCAACGCGGTGAAATACACGCCCGAGGGGGGCCGCATCCGCCTGCGGCTCTTTGGCGGGCGGGATCCGCAGCGCGCGGACAACATGCTGGTGCGGATCGAGGTGGAGGACAACGGCGTCGGCATGAGCCCCGAGTACCAGGCGATGGTGTTCGAGCCGTTCACGCAGGAGAAAAATTCCCTCAGCCGGGGCACGGGGCTCGGCATGGCGATCAGCGCGCAGCTGGTCCGCCTGATGGGCGGGGAGATCACGGTGGAGAGCGCCCGCGGGCGGGGCAGCGCCTTCCGCGTGCGGCTTTCCCTGCCCGCGGCGCTGCCGGACGGGGACGGCGGGCAACCGGCGGGCAAGGCCGTCCTGGTGGCCGACGCCGACCCCGAGACGCTGGAGGCCGCGCGGCACACGCTTTCGGCGGCGGGATACCGGGTATCCTGCGCCGGGTCCGTACCGGAGACGCTGGAAATGCCGGACGGCTCGGGACCGGATCTGGTGATCGTGGACGACCGGCTCGGAAGCAGGCCGGAAAAAGCCGCGCGCCGGTGCGGCGCCGTCCTCTGCCTGAGCGGGTTCAGCCTGCCGTCCGCCGGGACGACGGAGGGAACGGGCTGCCTCGGCAAGCCCCTGCTTGCGTCGAAGGTCGCGGCGGCGCTGGGCGGCGGGACCAATCCCGCCGCGGACCGTACGGAGGACCGCCCGCTCGACGGCCTTCGCATCCTGCTGGCGGAGGACAACGAACTGAACGCGGAGATCGCGGTGGAGCTTTTGAGCCACTTCGGCGCCGAGGTGGACCGGGCGGCGGACGGGGAGGAAGCCGTGGACCGGTTCGTTTCGGGCGGGGAGGGCCGGTACGATCTGGTGCTCATGGACATCCAGATGCCGCGCATGAACGGCTATGACGCGGCGCGCGCGATCCGGTCGCTCGGGCGGGCCGATTCCTCCCTGCCGATCCTCGCCATGACCGCGGACGCCTTTTCCGAGGACGTTTCCCGCGCGCTGGAGACCGGTATGGACGGCCATATCGCCAAGCCGATCGATATCCAGAACCTGCTCCAGACCATCGGGCGGGCGGTGAAGGGGGGAGAAACGCGATGAAGCTGCGCCGTAGGGCCGTCTGCGCCCTCATGGCCGTCCTGCTCGCCCTTCTCCCGGCAGGGTGCCGGGAGAAGGGGGTCCAGGTGGTGGACGGGGCCGGGGAAACGGTCAACCTGCGCTTTCTGGGCTTCAAGGTGGGCGCGGACAAGGTGGAGGAGATCGACGGCATCCTCAACCGCTACATGGAGCAAAATGAAGATGTGGTGATCGTCTACGAGGGGCTGGGGGACGATTTTGTCGACATCCTGACCAACCGCCTCGAGAACGGGTACGCCGACGACCTGTTCATGATCAGCGACCAGGCGCTGACCACTTACGAAACCAGGGGCTGGTACGGCACGCTGATCGCCGACCTTTCGGGGGAGGACTTTGTACAGCGCTACAGCCCGATCATCCAACAGCTTATCACGGTGGACGGAAAAATTTCGGCGGTGCCCATGTGCCTGAGCGTCGTGGGGATGCTCGGCAATATGGACGTGCTGCGCGCCTGCGGGATCGGGGAGATGCCCCGCACCTTTGACGAGTGGGTGCGGGACATGGAGATCGTCCGCGACCATGGCTACACGCCGATGGTCAACTATCAGGGCAACGCCGCGAGCATCTCCTTTTTGATGTCGGGGCGCTCGGCCGCGCCCTTTATCGAGGGCGCGCGGACCGTGTCGGAAGGGCTGACCGCGGAGGAGGTCTACGCCGGGGGAATCCGCGACGTGTACGCCCTGGTGGAAAACGGCCTGATCGACCGGGAGCAGATGTCCGGCGAGACGGACGCGCGGTCCTACCGCAAGGTGCTCGGGGAACAGTTCGCGGGCGGCGGGGTGGCCTTCGCCGTGGCGCCGAGCTGGAGCCTGTCCGCCTTTCTGGCCGGGGAGCCCGGCTTTCAATACCGGTACGCCGGCCTTCCGGTCGGAGACGAGGGCCCGCTGACCTGCGTGCGCGCGTCGGTCCTCGTGGGGGTCAACAACGAGGGCCCGCACCGGGAGGAGGCACTGCGGTTTCTGGATTTCCTGATGCAGCCGGAGCACATCGAGAGCTACGCGGCGGAACAGAACAGCCTGAGCCCGCTTCAGGGCGCGCAGAGCGGCGACCCCCTGTTTGCCGAGCAGCTCGCGCTGATCGGGGAGGACCGGATATACAGCGACACCGATTCACGGATTCCCTTCAACCTGCTGAAGCTCCTGAACGGCGCGGCGGCGCAGATGGTCCGGGGGGACCCGCTGGACCGGATCCTGGAGGATTTTTCCGCGGGCGTGCAGGCCGGCCGCCGCCCGGAATGACAACGGAAAACAGGGGGCGCCTCAACGAGGCGCCCCCTGTTTTCCGTCAGAAGATCCGATCCGCGGCCCGCCCCGGAGGGCCGCCAGCGCCGGAGAATCATCCCGCCGGGACGCGGGGGCGCGGACGGTCACGCGTTCAGCTTCGCCGTGAAATCCGCCATGGCCTCTGAAATCCTGATCTGCTGGGGGCAGACCGCCTCGCAGCTGCGGCAGCCGAGGCAGGCGGGCGGGCGTTTGTCCTCGGGCAGCGCGGACAGGGCCATCGGCGCGAGGAACCCGCCCTCCGTGAAGCAGTGCTCGTTGTAAAGCGCCAGCAGCGAGGGGATATCCAGCCCCTGTGGGCAGTGGGAGGTGCAGTAGCGGCAGGCGGTGCAGGGCAGCGCGATCTTCCGGACCATGCCGTCCGCGACCGCGAGCAGGGTCTCCATCTCGCGGGCGTCGAGGGGCTTTTCCGCCTCGAAGGTGCCGAGGTTTTCCTCGAGCTGCGCGAAGCTGGACATGCCGGAGAGCACGACCGTGACGCTCGGGAGCGACTGTAAAAACCGGAACGCCCAGGCCGGGACGCCCTCCCCCGGGCGGAGCGTCTTCAGCTTCGCGGCGTCTTCCGGGGAGAGGGAGGCGAGCCGCCCGCCGCGCAGGGGCTCCATCACCCAGACGGGGATGCCGTATCCGTCGAGCAGGGCGATCTTCGCCTTCGCGTCCTGGAAGGTCCAGTCGAGGTAGTTGAGCTGGATTTGGCAGAACTCCATCCGGTCGCCGTAGGCCTTGAGGAACCGCTCGATCACCCCGTAACTCCCATGGGCGGAAAAGCCCAGGTGCCGGATGCGCCCGGCCTCCTTCTGCCTGACCAGATAGTCGAAGATGCCGTGCCGCTCATCCAGATAGGCGTCGATATTCATCTCGCAGACGTTGTGGAAGAGGTAGAAATCGAAGTGATCCACCCGGCATTTTTTCAGCTGCTCCTCGAAGATCTCCTCCACCCTGCCCATATTGGAGAGGTCGTAGCCGGGGAATTTGTCCGCGAGGAAAAAGCGGTCCCGCGGGTAGCGGGAAAGCAGCTTCCCCATGACGAGCTCGGACCGCCCGCTGTGATAGCCCCACGCGGTGTCGAAATAGTTGATTCCCCGCTTGATCGCGTAATCGACCATTTTTTCCGCCGCGGCCTCGTCGATCCGCGCGTCGTCCCCGTCGACGACGGGCAGGCGCATGGCGCCCAGCCCGAGCGCGGAGAGCTTCAAATCCTGAAAGTCTTTGTAGATCATGTCTGGTTCCCTCTTTCCTTCCTCATTGCCGGTTTCGTTGTTTTTTATTCAGGCCGCCGCCCGTCGTACGCCGCGAGGACGTAGTCGGTAAAGAAGGGGCGCGGCGCGTAGCTGTTCTGCGGGTAGTGGCTGGCGATGACCGTCACCAGGTCGAGCTCGGGCACCACGAAGACGTACTGCCCCCATGCGCCGAAGGCGTAGTAGGTGTCGTAGCCCCCTTCGCCAAAGGAACGCACCCACCATTGGTAGCCGTAGCCGCCGGTGCCGTCCCCCGCGCCGTTGTTCTGCGCGGCCGTGGACTGGGCGAGCCAGTCCGCGGGGATGAGGCGGCGGCCGTTCCAGACGCCGCCCTCGAGGTAGAGCTGTCCGAACCGGGCCGCATCCCGGGCGGTCATGGAGATGCCGTTGCCGCCGTCGGTGACGCCCTGCGGGTCGGCCCGCCAGACGACGCTGTCCATCCCGAGCGGCTCAAAGAGCTTCTCCCGCCCGTATTCCAGCAGGCTTTTGCCGGCGGCCTGCTGAAGGGCCGCGGAGAGCAGGTGGGTGTTTCCGGTGCTGTAGTTGAAGGCCGCGCCCGGCTCGGCCGTGAGCCGCCGCCCGAGGATATAGGCCACCCAGTCGGGGGCCGACTGGAACTCCGCCCAGTTGCTCTGGCCGCCGCCCCACTCGTACCACTCCAGCCCGGAGGTGTGGGTCAGCAGGTGGCGCAGGGTGATCTGACGCTTGCGGGCGTCCTCCGGCTCCACCGCCTGCGGGAGGTAGTCGGACAGCGGATCGTCCACCCCGCCGAACAGCCCCTCGTCGATGGCGATGCCGACGAGCGCGCCGGTGAAGGATTTGGAGCAGGAGTGCAGCGGGAACACGCTCGTTTCGTCGTACCCCTCGCCGTAATACTCGTCGATGAGGACCCCGTCCTTCGCCGTGACCATGGCGTAGACCGACGAGCCCGCCAGCGCCTCGTGCAGCCGCGTAAGCACGGCGGGGTCCATCCCGTGATTTTCCGGCGCGTCGAGCGTCCAGCTGTTGTCAGGCTCCGGTTCGGGGGCGGGCGCCGGTTCGGGGACGGCGGGTTCCGCCGCGGCGCTGGAGGGCGGGGACCCGGAAGCGGCCGCGCCGGGCGCGCCGGCCGCCCCGGCGCCGCACCCCGCGGCCACGCAGAGGGAGAGGAAGACGCCGGCTGCCGCCGTCAGTCGTTTTTTCAGGTTCATCGGGATACCTCCTTTTGGGTCCGGCCTTCTGGAAAAAGTATAATTTCCCGCGCAAAGAATAGCAAATGCTTATTTTTGATGGTGTAAAATGCCCGGAAGGCATGGAACGTCGCGCGGCGCGCGCTCCGGGCCCCGTTTTTTGCACAGGGAATCCGGTTCGTTTAAACCCTACACCATGGAGTGCGCTCCAGGTCAAGTAAACAAATTGTGAACGGATCGATTTGGCGGAAATACGCAAAATTGGGGGTTGACTTGGAGTGCGCTCCAAGTGTTACAATGGGCTCACAAACGACAGGAGAAATGGGGAACAGCGATGAACTACCGTGAACTTGGAAAAACCGGCCTGCGGGTCAGCGAGATCGGACTGGGCTGCGAGGGCTTCGTCCTCCGGGACGACGCCTTTGCCGAAGAGCTCTTCCAGCTGGCCTTTGAAAACGGGGTCAACTGCATGGACCTCTACACCCCCAACCCCGACGTCCAGCGCCGGACGGGCAGGGCGATCCGGGACCGCCGGGGGGCGTTCGTCCTCCAGGCGCACCTGTGCGCCGTCTGGGAGGACGGGCAGTACCGCGCGACCCGCAGGATCGATGAGGTCCGCGCCGCGTTTGAAACGATGCTCGCCAACCTCGGCACGGATTACGTGGATGTCGGCATGATCCACTATGTCGATTCCCCCGCGCTGTGGCGGGAGATCGCGGAGGGGCCGGTGATGGCCTACGCGCGGGAGCTCCGTCGTGCGGGCAGAATCCGGCACATCGGCGTCAGCAGCCACAACCCCGAGGCCGCGCTCGCGGCGGTGGAGAGCGGGCTGGTCGAGGTGCTGATGTTCAGCGTCAACCCCTGTTACGACCTTCAGCCGCCGAACGAGGACGTGGAACAGCTGTGGGCTCCGGACAATTACAGCGGCGGCCTCACCAACATGGACCCCACGCGGGAGCGGCTCTACGAGACCTGCCAGCGCATGGGGGTGGGGATCACCGTCATGAAGGCGTTCGGCGGCGGCGACCTGCTCAACGGGGAGCTCTCCCCGGCGGGCAAGGCGCTCACCCCCGTCCAGTGCCTGCACTACGCCGCCACGCGCCCGGCGGTGGCTTCGGTCATGGTCGGCGCGCGCAGCTTGGACGACCTGCGCGCCTCCCTCGCCTACGAGACCGCCTCCGACGGGGAGCGGGACTACGCCGCGGCGTTCGCCTCCTTCCCGCGGATCCGCTGGGAGGGCCACTGCATGTACTGCGGACACTGCGCGCCCTGCCCGAAGGGGATCGACGTGGCGACGGTGACCAAATTCCTCAACCTCGCGAAGGCGCAGGGCGGCGTGCCCGAGACGGTGCGGGAGCATTACGCCGCGCTCTCCCATAAGGCGGGGGAGTGCGTCGCGTGCGGGGCGTGCGAAAAGCGCTGCCCGTTCGGGGTCCCCGCCGTCGAAAATATGAAGCAGGCGGCCGACATGTTCGGGAAATGATGGGAGGAGAACGGCCATGACGATTGCGGAGGTCAGCAGGAAATATGAGATCAGCGCCGACACCCTGCGCTACTACGAGCGCATCGGGCTGGTCCCGCCGGTGCCCCGCAGCAAAAGCGGCATCCGGGATTACGACGAGGCGTCCTGCGGCTGGGTCGAGCTGATGAAGTGCATGCGGGCGGCGGGGGTCCAGATCGAGGCGCTGATCGAGTATGTGAACCTCTTCCAGCAGGGGGACCGGACGATCGACGCCCGCAAGGAGCTGCTCAAGGAGCAGCGCTGCCAGCTCGCGGCCCGGATGGCCGAAATGCAGCGGTCGCTTGATCGGCTCGACGAGAAGATCGACCGGTATGAAAAGGGCCTGATGACGGGCGCGCATCTGCGAAGGCAGGGCTGAACGAAAAGAGCCCCGGTTTCCGGAAAGGAAACCGGGGCTCTTTCGCGCCGCCGATTCCGGGATTGGCCGGCGCGGGCCTCCGCGCGGGTCTCATTTCGGATACAGGCAAACATTTCTCGGCAGAAAAAGGGAATATCCGGCTGTGCGCCGTTGACAAAATCCGCGAAAATCGGTAAAATTAATATTTATGGCGACGAAGTGCGACAGGCCGGTGTTTTTTGGCTGGAAACGCCTGTTTTTGCTCCAGAAACAGGCGGAGCCGCACTCTTGCGGCCCCGCGGCGGCGGGGCTGGGCCGTCGAAACGGCCCGGATTTCGACGCAAACAAATGAAGGAAGTGATACTGTGGGAAAATACATCCTGAAGAGGGTGGCGATGGCGGTGCTGACCATCTATCTGGTATCGACCATTACCTTTTTCCTGATGAATCTGGTGCCCGGCGGGCCGTTCCTGGCGGAAAAGGCGGTCAGCCCGCAGGCGCAGGCCGCGATGGAGGAGAAGTACGGGCTGGACAAGCCCCTCTCGGTCCAGTATAAGAACTATATGCTCGGCCTGGTCAAGGGCGACCTCGGACTCAGCGTCAAGCAGCGCGGGCGCACGGTGGCGCAGATCATCGCCACCAAATTCCCCGTGTCGGCGCGCCTGGGCGGGCTTTCGATCCTGACGGCCGTCTGCGTGGGCATCCCGCTGGGAAGCATCGCGGCGTTCAACCGCGGCAAGTGGGCGGACAACGTGGTCATTTTCATCGCCACCTGCGGCATCGCGGTGCCCAGCTTCGTCATCTGCACCCTGCTGCTCATGCTGTTCGGGCTCAAGCTCGGATGGCTGCCGACGGTGGGGCTCAACAGCGTGCTCCACTATATCATGCCGGTGACGGCGCTCGCCTTCTACCCGACGGCGTATATCGCGCGGCTCATGCGCTCGTCGATGCTCGACGTGCTCGGGCAGGACTATATGCGCACCGCGCGCGCCAAGGGCCTCGGGCAGTTCAAGTGCATCTTCAAGCACGCGCTGCGCAACGCGGTCCTCCCGGTGGTCACCTACCTCGGCCCGCTGCTCGCCTATACGCTGACGGGCAGCTTCGTGGTGGAGAAGATCTTCACCATCCCCGGGCTGGGCAGCGAGTTCGTCGGCTCGATCACGGGGCGCGACTACCCGCTGATCATGGGGACGACCATCTTCCTGGCCGTGCTCATCGTCTCGATGAACGTGATCGTCGACATCGCCTATAAACTGATCGATCCGCGGATCAAGCTGAAGTGAGGGGGGAAGATTGATGTCGGAACAGAATAAGAAATTCCCCACCTTCCAGCTGAACGTGGACGACTTCCTCCCGGCCGACGAGGCGGAGAAGGAGAGCCTGGTCACGATGCGGGCGAGCGTCGGGTTCTGGAAGGACGGCTTCCAGCGCCTGCTCAAAAACCGGGTGGCGATCGTCAGCTTCGTGGTCATCCTGATCGTCATGATCTTCTCCTTTATCGTCCCGAGCTTCTATCCCTACAGCTATGAGCACCAGATCCGCGGCGCGGAAAACCTCGCGCCCATGCAGTATTCGGACGGCGAGCTCGAGCAGATCGCCGCAGGGGAGAGCGTCTTCCCGCACATCCTCGGCACCGACCACCTCGGGCGCGACTTCGCCGTGCGCGTGATGATGGGCAGCCGCATCTCCCTGCTGGTCGGCCTCATCGCCTCCGGCCTCATCCTGCTGATCGGCTCGATCTACGGGTCGGTCGCCGGCTTCTTCGGCGGATGGGTGGACATCATCATGATGCGCATCGTCGACATCATTTACACGGTGCCGGACATCCTGATCATCATCCTGCTGGCGGTCACGCTGAAATATCCGCTGCAAAACCTCGCCGAGCAGCCGGGCTTCGGCTGGATCGCGGCGGTGGGCGTCAACCTGACGAGCATCTTCATCGTCTTCGCGCTGCTCTACTGGGTCGGCATGGCGCGCATCGTGCGCAGCCAGATTTTACAGCTCAAGGAGCAGGAATACGTCACCGCCGCCCGCGCGCTCGGCGCGAGCAGCGGCCGCATCATCCGCAAGCACCTGCTCACCAACTGCATCGGCACCCTCATCGTCACCACCACCCTTCAGATCCCGTCGGCGATCTTTACCGAGAGCTTTCTGAGCTTCCTCGGCATCGGCGTCGCGGTGCCGATGCCGTCGCTCGGCTCGCTCGCCAACGACGCGCTCAACGGCCTGCAGTCCTACCCCTACCGGCTGCTCGCGCCGGCGCTGCTCATCAGCATCATCATCCTCAGCTTCAACCTCCTCGGGGACGGCCTGCGGGACGCCTTCGACCCCAAGATGAAAGAATAGAAAGGAGAGGATTTTTATGGGAAACCTGTTGGATATCAAAGATGAACGCCTCTCCTTCTTCACCCCCGCGGGCGAGGTCAAGGCCCTGGGCGGCGTCTCCTTCTCGATGAAGGAGGGGGACGTGCTGGGCATCGTGGGCGAATCGGGCTCGGGCAAGTCGGTCACCTCCTATTCGGTGATGGGGCTGACCGCGCATCCGGGACGCCTCATCGGCGGATCGATCGAGTTCAACGGCCACCGTATCGACCAGATGTCGGAAAAGGAGATGCGCAGGATCCGCGGCAACGAGGTGTCGATCATCTTCCAGGACCCGATGACGAGCCTCAACCCGGTCTATACGATCGGCAACCAGATCTGCGAGGTCATCCGCCTGCACACCAAAAAGAGCAAAGCCGAGGCGCGTGCGCGCGCCACGGAGCTGCTGACTCTGGTGGGCATCAACGAGCCGGAAAAGCGCCTCAAGCAGTACCCGCACGAGCTTTCGGGCGGCATGCGCCAGCGCGTCATGATCGCGATCGCGCTCGCCTGCGAGCCCAAGCTGCTCATCGCCGACGAGCCGACCACCGCGCTCGACGTGACCATCCAGGCGCAGATCCTCGAGCTCATGATCGAGCTGCGGGAGAAGCTCGGCATGAGCATCATCATGATTACGCACGATTTGGGCATCGTTTCGAGCATGTGCGAGAAGATCGCCGTCATGTACGCCGGGAAGATCGTCGAGTACGGAACGGTGGACGAGATCTTCTACGAGACGAGCCATGAGTATACCAAGGGGCTTCTGCGCAGCATCCCCAAGCTGACCAGCGAGACGCACGAAAAGCTGGTGCCCATCGAGGGCACGCCGGTGGACATGCTCAACCCGCCGAAGGGCTGCCCCTTCGCGCCCCGCTGCGGCGCCTGCATGAAGATCTGCCTGCGGGAGATGCCCCCCTACACCGACCTGAGCGACACCCATTACAGCGCCTGCTGGCTGATCCAGAAGCGGGAGTTTGAAAAAGCGGCGGGAGGGGAGAAACAATGAGCAAGCTGATCCAGGTGGAGCATTTGAAGCAGTATTTCCCCGTCGCGGGCGGCAAGCTCTTTGAAAACCGCGTGGTCAAGGCGGTCGACGACGTCTCCTTCTACATCGAAAAGGGGGAGACGCTCGGCCTGGTGGGCGAGTCGGGCTGCGGCAAGACGACCACCGGGCGCACCCTGCTGCGGCTCTATGAGCCGACGAGCGGGCGCATCGTCTACGACGGAAAGCCGATCTTTGACAGCGGCGACGTTCCGCTGACGGATGAAAACGGCGAGCCCAAAAAGGACGCCGCCGGCAGGGCGGTCTGCGGGCCGAAGACGGCTGTGAACATGATGCCCTACCGGCGCAGGATGCAGATCGTCTTCCAGGACCCCTACGCGAGCCTCGACCCGCGCATGACGGTCGGGGACATCATCGGCGAGGCGATCGACATCCACAAGCTCTGCAAAAGCAAGCAGGAGCGGCACGACCGGATCATCGAGATGCTGCGGCGGGTCGGGCTCAACTCGGAGCACGCCAACCGCTATCCGCATGAGTTTTCGGGCGGGCAGCGGCAGCGCGTCGGCATCGCCCGCGCGCTCGCGGTCGACCCCGAGTTCATCGTCTGCGACGAGCCGATTTCCGCGCTCGACGTTTCGATCCAGGCGCAGGTCGTCAACATGTTCGAGGAGCTCCAGGAGCAGATGGGGCTGACCTACCTGTTCATCGCGCACGACCTGTCGGTCGTCAAGCACATCTCCAACCGCATCGGCGTCATGTACCTGGGCAAGCTGGTCGAGCTGGCGGACAGCAGCGAGCTGACCTTCCACAGCGTGCACCCCTACACCCGCTCGCTCATCTCGGCGATCCCCGTCGCCGACCCCAGGCTGAGCCGCACCCGCCAGCGCATCGTGCTCGAGGGGGACGTGCCCAGCCCGGTGAACCCGCCCAGCGGCTGCCGGTTCCGCACCCGCTGCCCCTACGCGACCGAACGGTGCGCGCAGGAGGAGCCCGCCTTCCGCGAGGTTTCCCCCGGCCATTACGCGGCCTGCCACAACCTGGAGCAGGTAAAATAGAGGAAAAAACGGCAAAAATAGGTTACAAACCGGAGACATGCCTTGCATGACCGGCCGGATGCGTGTATAATAAAAGGCGATCTCATGCCGGCCGAAGGGCCGCGCGCACTCCCGGCGGAAACAGAATCCTGGACAAAAACAGCGGATATCCGCTGTTTTTGATCGCTCGTTTTACGAGCGATCATTCCTTTTGTTACCGCCGCGCGTCCGGGAAGGACGCCGCGGAAGACCGCGCGGGCGGCCGCAGCGCCGCCGGCTTGAGGGCTCCGTACGCATGCCCACGGTATGCAAAATGAAGAGGAGGAAAAAAAGCATGAAGAAACTGGCACTAGCCTTGGCAGTCGTGATGATTTTCTCACTGGCGTTCAGCGGCTGCGGACCCAAGACGGAGAATCCGTCCGGAACGGATGCCACCACCCCGTCGACGGACAACCAGCCTGCCGGCAGCGAGCTGGCGGTCTGCATCGGACCCGACCCCGAGACGATCGACCCGGCGCTCAACAGCGCGGTTGACGGCGCGAGCCTGATCATCCACGCGTTCGAGGGCCTTATGACGCTCGACCAGGGCGGCTCGGTCGTCCCCGGACAGGCCGAGACCTACGAGGTCTCCGACGACGGCCTCAACTGGACCTTCCACCTGCGCGACGGCCTCAAATGGAGCGACGGCCAGCCGCTGACCGCGGCCGACTTCGAGTGGTCGTGGAAACGCGCCGTCTCCCCCGACACCGCCGCCCCCTACGGTGAGTTCTTCAACGTCATCGCGGGCTACGACGCTGCCGCCGCCGGCGATTTCGACGCGCTGCAGGTCAAGGCGGTCGACGACAAGACCCTCACCGTCACGCTGGCCGCTCCCTGCGGCTATTTCACCCAGCTGCTCGCCTTCCCGACCTACGTTCCCGTCCGCAAGGATATGGTCGAGGCCAACGGCGAGGCGTGGGCCACCCAGGTCTCCAGCTATATCAGCAACGGCCCGTACAAGATGATCGAATGGACCCCCGGCGAGTACATCAAGTACGCGAAGAACGAGAACTACTGGAACTATGACGCGCTCGGCAGCGATACGATCAAGTTCCTGCTCATCGAGGACCCGAACGCGGTGCTCACCGCCTACCAGAGCGGCGAGATCGTCTGCGCCAAGGACCTGCCCTCCCAGGAGATCCCCGCCCTGCGCGAGACCGAGGACTTCCACCTCGACGACCTCATGGGCACCTACTATATCAGCCTCAACACCAAGCGCGAGCCGTTTGACAACGCGAAGCTCCGCCAGGCGCTGAGCCTCGCGATCGACCGCAACTATATCGCCAACACCGTCATGCAGGGCACCTACACCCCGGCGACCGCGTTTGTCGGCCCCGGCCTGCTCGACGCGGACGGCAAGACCCCCTTCATCGACAACAGCCCGCTCTTCATCGACCCGAACGACTATGAGGGCAACCTTGAAAAGGCCAAGCAGCTCATGGTGGAGGCCGGTTATCCGAACGGCGAGGGCCTGCGCGAGATCGAGTACTTCACCAACCAGCAGGGCTATCACAAGCCGGTCGCCGAGGCGCTCCAGCAGATGTGGGCCGAGCTGGGCGTCAAGCTGAACGTTCAGGTCGCCGACTGGGCGGTCGTCACCGCCGACCGCCGCCAGGGCAACTACGATATCGCCCGCAACGGCTGGGTCTTCGACTACAACGATCCGTCGAGCATGCTCGACCTGTTCACCACCACCAACGGCAACAACGACGGCAAATACAGCAATCCCGAGTATGACAAGCTGATGGAGACCGCCCGCACCACCGGTGACGCGAACGTCCGGTTCGATTCGATGCACCAGGCGGAGCAGATCATCATGGACGAGGCGGGCGCGATCCCGGTCGCGTTCTACAGCGAGTTCTACCTGCTCAACCCGAAGGTCAAGGGCTTCTGGCATTCCCCGCTCGGCTACTTCTACTTCATGTACGCGACTGTCGAGTAATCAAATCGTTTTTCTGCCGCGCGGCGCCCTATGGCGCCGCGCGGTTTTTTTGCGTCCGGGAGTTGCCAAACGGGGGAAAAGGTGCTATGCTATATGCGTTAAAAAAATAACGATAGTAAGGAGTGCCGGACAGATGCATTACAGTTTTATCATGCTCAAGCCCGACGCGCTGGAGCGCGGGCTTGTGGAGGAGATCATGGACTACCTGCGGAGCGGCGGGGTGGAAATCGAGCGGCTCGGCTGCACCAAGGCGGGCGAGGAGCTGCTCTCCAAGCACTATGCGCAGGTCTTTGCCGAGCTGGGGCCCGACTTCAAACGCAAGATGCTCGACTATTTCAACGACAAATACGTGCTGCCGATGGTCGTACGCGGCGAAAGCCCCGACCTCGTGGCCGACATCCGCAGGATTGTCGGCGCGACCAACCCCGCCAACGCGGACAAAGGCACCATCCGGGGCGATTTGGGGTGCGACTCCTACGAGAAGTGCAACCGTGAAAACCGCAGCTGCCAGAACCTCATCCACGCGAGCGACAGCGCGGAGAACGCGCGGATTGAAACCGCGCTCTGGTTCGGCGGAGAGGTGGCGGCGCGGTACTTCTGAGGCCGGGGGTCCGTCTTGATTTCGGCGGGCGAATCGACTATACTATAGGCGGGGAAACCGACCAAATTTTGTGAGGGACGGAGGGAGAAGTTGAAAAACTACGTCATCACGATCGCCAGGCAGTACGGCAGCGGAGGCAAGACGATCGGCAGGATGCTCGCCAGGGAGTTGGGCATCGGCTACCATGACAAGGAGCTGCTCGTCCGCGCGTCGGTCGAAAGCGGCATCAGCGCCGAGCTCTTTGCGCAGGTGGATGAGAAGATCAAAAAGAAACCGCTGATCAAGCCCGGGAAGCCGCTCTATACCGGGGAGGTGCTCCCGCCGGAGAGTCCCGATTTCACCTCCGTGCAGAACCTCCTGAACTATCAGGCCAAGGTCATCCGCGACCTCGCGCAGAAGGAGAGCTGCGTCATCGTCGGGCGCTGCGCGGACTTCATCCTGCGCGACCTGGACAATGTCCTGCGCATCTATGTGCACGCGCCGATCGACTACTGCATCGAAAAGACGATCGAGCTCCACCCCGATTTTGACGCGGAGGAGGCGCGGCGCTTCATCCAGCGCACCGACAAGGGCCGCAGCGATTATTACCGCTGCTTCACCGGGAACGACTGGAAGAACGCCGACAATTACGATCTGTGCATCAACAGCGCGGTGCTCGGCTGGGACAAGTGCGTCTCGCTCGTAAAATCCTATCTCGACATCAAGCTCTCCTGACGAACAAGGCGGATCGGACAGGATGCGGCCATTCGGCCGCATCCTGTTTTTGTTTACATGAAGTTCATAAATCAGGAAAATATATCCTAAAAAATGGAAGTAAAGTTACGGATTGGTTACAGATTTTGCGAAAAAGATTACAATTTGGTTACAAAATCCGTTGACTTTTTCCACCCGTCCGGGATATAATAAGGAAAAGAAGCCTGAGAAAGCATTTTTCGGAAAGGAAGCCCAACATGAAACGTCTGCTCTGCCTGCTGCTGGCCCTGCTGGCTGCGCTGGCCGCCGGGACCGCGTCCGCCGGCGCCGCGTCGTCCGGCAACGGTTCGGTCGCGGTACAACTCAATCGCGGCGGCGAGGCGGAGCTTGTCGACGGAGATGGGGTCGCGGTCGCGTCGAGCGGGCCCGCCAGTTGCGACGCGGGCAATTACACCTTCGAAGTGGCCCCCGGCCAGACGGTCTACCTCTGCCTGGGCGAAAGCGGCTCGGCGGATACGACCGCGCTGTGGGACGTTTCCGCGGAGGCGATGGGCGCGGCCGCGACGGCCGACGAGCTCGCGGACAGCGGGCTGTTCCGCCTCAAGGCGGACAAGAGCGGCCCGGGCGGCAGCCTGCTGAAGATCAAACAGTACGGCGAGAAATCGCTGGGGAACGGCCCGCGCAGCTCCTGGCTGCGGATCGAGATCGCGGAGAGCGAGGCGGTCGAGGAGCAGAAGGCGGTGGCCGACCTCACCTTTTCCGCGCGCAAGGACGGAGACCGCTACGGCACGGGCGACTATGCGCTGCTGCGCCTCACCCTGTGGATCGCGAGCGAGGAGGCGTCGGGAGGCGACGCCGATTTGGAAGCGGGGGAGGGGGTCGTTTACCGCCCCGTCTCGAATGACAAAAACACCGCCGAGTGGGAGGGGATCGCCTCGGTGAGCTTTTCCGCGAGCAACGACGCGGACAAGTTTTACGCGAAGCTCTCCACCCGGATCGATCCCGATATTTACGGGCTTTACGGCGACCCGGCCGACGCGGACCTCTATTTCCGAGACTTCACCGGCGCGCTCGCGGCCGACTCCACCTCCCGCGCCACGCTGATCCTCTATAATCCGTGGGAGGACGAGGACCACCAGCCCGACCCCGCCGGGTGCCATATCTACCAGTTGGAGGCGGACGGAACCCTCAGCGACATCACCGGCATCTTCACCTATCTCGACTGTGACGAGGACGGCAACGAGATCAACGGCTGGCGCACCCGCACCCGGACCCTCGGCTGTTATATCATCTCCGACGTGGCGCTGGACGTTTCGGTGGTCCCCGACCCGCCGCCCGAAGCGCCCGAGATCAGCGTGAACGCGAACCGGAAGGCCATCCCGAACACCGGCCTGGGGGAACTTTCGAGAAAGTTCCCCCAGGAACCCCCTCAAAGCTTTTGATGCAGACGGAGCGCGGCAGGCTGCCGGATGCGCCGCCCGTGCCGGAAGAGAAGCAAAAAATAAAAAGGAAGGGATGACGTGCCGTCATGCCTTCCTTTATTTGCTGCGGGGATATGGGGTGCGCCTGTCTGTAAGGCCCATCAAATAATCCACGCTTGTCCCATAATAGGAGGCAAGCGCTTCCATTACGGACAGGGGAGGCTCAATCTCGCCGATTTCATACCGCGAATAATTTGGCTGTGTACAATGCAGATACTCCGCAAGCTCTTTTTGCAGCTTATGGTGCTCATCGCGGATATCATATAATCTCAACCGCATCGCATCACCCCCGCCTTTATTATACATACACAGAATCTGTCTGTTGTTGCATACACGGAAACTGTGTATGATAAAGGCAAAGATGGAACTGTGACCAAAGGGAACTTTTTCAAAAGTTCTCTTTGGAATCCTTCAAAACGTTTGGCGCAGGCGGGGCGCGGCGGCTTTCCGCACACGCCGCCCGTGTTTCACACCGGCCCCTCCATAACCCTGTCTCACGGGCCGCGGATGCGGGGCGGGCGGCGGCTCGCCTGATCAAAGTCTTTGGGCGCTTTCTTCAGAAAGCGCAAAACGGACGCCCGGCTTTGTGCCGGGCGGTTCGCTTTCCCGTTCTTCTGCACGAAATCTTGCAAAGACGGTTATCGTGTGGTACACTGGTGGCACGGAGGGGCGACAGAAAAACAGGCCCCGGAATCCGTGACAGCGAGGGAGGACTGGACGATGAAAAAGATGTTGGCAGTGCTGATGGCGGCGGTGCTCGCGGGGAGCTTCGCGGGCGTGTGCGCGCTGGCGTACAGCATCACGACGGATACCCATCTCACCGGGGAGGCCTATGACGCGGACGGCGATTCGGTCGTGGGCGACTACAATTTCGCCTTTGGCGACAAGGTGTCGGCCGACTTTGTGCCCGCGGGCAAAAAAATCTACATCGAAATCGGCGACGGCACCGAATTTCACGGTGGCGCGGGGACGGTTTCGGCGGACGAGCTGGCCGACAGCGGCGAGTTCAATTTCCGCCTTGACCGCGACAAAAACGGCAGCCTGCTCGATTCCGTCAAGCTGGTGACCAAGAACCTCGACGGCAGCGGACGGAAAAATTATATTGAGATCAAGCTCAAGGAAACGACCAGGACGGAGGAGCGCAAGGTCACCTTCGACGTCTATTTCAAGGCGCGCCACGCGGACGACGGCGACCGTTGGGAGAGCGGCGACATCGCGAACACGCGGTTTGAGCTGTGGGTGGACAACCCCGTGGAGGACGGCGACTACGCCGACATCGAGGCGGGACAGAACGTCGTTTTCAACCCGGTCTCCAACGAGCGCAACACGATCTCGTGGGGCGCGGACGACGACGTGGCCTGCCTCGAGTTTGAGGCGGACGACGATTCGCGCAAATTTTACGCGAAGCTGTCCACGAAGATCGACCGCGACATCTACGAGGAGTACGGCGACCCGGTCAACGCGGAGCTCTTTTTCCGCACCTTTGTGGGGAGCCCGTCGATCGACTCGACCTCCCGCGCGACGCTGACCCTCTACAATCCGTGGAACGACTGCTACGACTGGTACGGCTCCCGCTACCGCGACGTGCGCCCGCGCGACGTGCACATCTACCTGGTCGACAGCGACGGCTACCTCGAGGATCTGACCGACCGGATGACCTACGCGGACGGGGACGACACCGAGGCGGGTATCGACGGATGGAAAATCCGCGTGCGTTCGCTCGGCACCTATGTGATCTCCGACCGCGACCTCGAGCTCGACTGGGGCGGGATCGAAGAGGCCCCCCCGATCGAGAAGACGGAGGAGACCCCTCCCCCCGCGCCCAAGCCGGGACCCGCGCCCGCGCCGACCGGCTCCCACGACGCCGTCGGCGTTTCGGTCATGCTCGCGGCGGCTTCCGCGACGGCGTTCGCGCTTACGAGAAAACGCAGATAAGGATTCGCGCGCGTACGCGTATAGAAGAAAGACTGTAGCATCGCCGTCGGCCGATTCCGGCCGGCGGCGGTTTTTCATCCGCGCGAGGGCAAAGGCATTTGCGTTTTCGGTTTTCGGGAACCAAACGGCATTGCGCATTGGCTTTTGCGCGTTTGCACGCGGCAAATTTTGCCGCATCTCCATTTTCGCGGCGGATATGCGCGACGGTTGCATGGGATTGACAGAAATCCTGCATTTGCGTTTCCATTTTGCATAACTAATATCTAGAAATTGCTGAAAAAATCAAAAAATAAAATTATTATATGCGGTTTGATGTGCAATATGCACGATAATTATTACAATTTGGTAACAAAAACCTCTTGAAAAGTGCTTGATTCTCGGATATACTCAGTCTCGTTCCAAGCGGCTCGGATGTGCTGAGCCGGAGGATCGAAACTATTTTTCAGGAGGAACCCAATACCATGAAAAAAGTGCTTGCTATGATGCTTGCAGCCGCTACGACTCTGTCGATCGGCGTGACCGCTCTGGCTGATGACATCACCACCCTGGAGGATCCCACGAGCTCTTCGTCTTCCGAAGAATCCTCGTCCGAGTCCTCTACCGAGGAAAGCTCCTCTGAGGCTTCTTCTTCCGAAGCGTCCTCTTCCGAGGCTTCCTCTTCCGAGACTTCCTCTGATGCGACTTCTTCCGATGTCGTGACCGACGTTGACTTCAAGGATGCGACCGGCATTGCGATCGGCGCCGACGAAGACGGCGTTGTCCTGGGCGACGATATCCTCGAGCCCGGCACCGAGTACAAGTTCCCGGTTTCCATGATCGTTGGTGGCAAGTCTGTCAAGATCACCGACGAAAACATCAAGGATTTCAAGTTCCGCTACTCCAAGGTTTCCACCAAGGGTATGAGCCGCTTCGAGATCGAGGAGCACAAGGGCCAGTACTACCTGTACGTTGAGTCCCGCGACACCATGACCACCAAGCCTGTCGATATCAAGTACAACGTCAAGCTGACCCCGAAGTCCACCACCCTGCCGGTCTTCAGCCAGGAAGTCAAATTCCAGTACGGCTATGAAGAAATGGGCGGCGACTACATCGACAGCCTCGACAAGGGCGACACTGTCGAAATCGACAACAGCAACCCGGTCATCACCGCTTCCCAGTTCAACAAGATCGCGAAGATCAACGACTACAAGAACGTCACCCTCGCGGGCAACGGCTGGGAGTTCACCGTCAACGTGAGCGATGAGTCCACCAAGAACCTGACCCACTCCAACGCGGGTATCAAGGAAGTTCTCTCGAAGTTCCCGGATCAGGATTTCAAATTCTTCACCTTCGGCGCCAAGCCGACCTTCTCCGGCACCGGTAAGCTCTCTCTCGACGTTGACGACATTGTCGACGACTTCGACAAGATGTACACCTACCGCTATGCGGATGGCAAGCTCTACCGCATCAACGCGACCTTCGACGCGGATGAGAACACCCTCTCCTTCCGCACCAACAAGCTGGACAACTTCCTCGTCACCAACGAGCTCATCAAGGATGGCACCGTCGTGACCGAGGTCGACAACGACAACTCCTCCAGCTCCGACAAGGAAGAGAACACCGACAAGAACAACCCGACCACCGGTGCCAACGACATGATCAATGTCGCTGTCATGGCTGCGATCGCCTCCCTGGCGGCTGCCGGCACCATGGTCACCAAGAAGCTCTCCAAGTAATTTTACAAAGAGGCTGATTAGAGCGGACGGGGACGGGCGTACGCCCGTCCCCGTCTGTTTTGTTTTCCTCGGGCTTTACAAATCCGTCCGGATGGTGTATAATAAATACCGCAAACAGAATAAGCCACGTAACGGGGGGCTGGCGTCAAGCCGGCTGAGATAGCGCGTATTGCCGCGCTGACCCGAAAACCTGATCTGGGTAATGCCAGCGTAGGAAGAGCGTTTCTCCTTTTACGCCGCAGGGATTATCTGTGGCGTTTTTGTTTGGAAAAAACAAGTGGAAAGGGGAAACCACCATGAAGCCAACCACCCGCAAACTGACCCACAGCGCCCTGATGCTGGCGCTCGCGCTGCTGCTTTCGATGATCAAGTTCTACCACTTCCCGAACGGCGGCTCGATCACCGCCGCGAGCATGGCCCCGATTATCATCATTTCGCTCATGTACGATACCCGGTGGGCGCTCTTCACCTCCTTCGCCTATTCGCTGCTCCAGATGCTCGAGGGCTTCTATCCGCCGCCGGTCCAGTCCTTCGGCATGTTCGTCGCCCTCATCCTGCTCGACTATGTGGTCGCCTTCGGCGTCCTCGGCCTCGCGGGCCCCGTCGCCCGCCGCTTTCAAAAGAAGCCCCTCGGCGCGGCGGTCGGCTCGATCGTCGTTGTCTTCTGCCGCTTCTTTTGCAGCTTCCTCTCCGGCATCATCGTCTGGGGAAGCTACGCCCCCGAGGGTACCCCCGTGTGGATCTATTCCCTCACCGTCAACGGCCCCATCATGATCGGCGAGATGATCACCACCTCCGTCGTCGTCGCCCTCCTCGTCAAATTTATCGACTTCCAGAAGCTGGCCGGCAAAAGCTCGGCGGCTGCCTGAGAAGGACGGAAAAAAAGGATCTCCCGGCGTCAGCCGGGGGATCCTTTTTTGCGCTTTCGCGGGAGGACGGAAAAGCCAAACGCCCGGCGTCAAGCCGGGCGTTCGTTTTTGCGCTTTCTGAAGAAAGCGCCCAAAGACTTTGATCAGGCCGGCCGCGCGTCCTCCCCGCATTCGCGGCCCGTGAGACGGGGCCGTGGCGGGGTCAAAACACGAACGAAACGTCTTGAGAGATTCCAAAGAGAGCTGATGAGAAGACGGAGATCGGGTTGGGCCGCGAAACCGGCATGCGGGTTCCCTCCGGCACGGGCGGCGTGTGCGGAAAGCTGCCGCAGGCCGCCTGAACCAAACGTTTTGAGGGTTTCCAAAGGGAACTTTTTCAAAAGTTCCCTTTGGCTACCGCTTCTTCAGAATTTTCTGCGCGTTGGCGAGCATCTGGCGGAAATTGAGGGCGAGCAGGAGGGCGCAGAGGAGGGCCTCGGGCAGGATCCAGCCGGTCTCAAGGCTGAGGAGCACCCACGTCTGGCCGAGAAGGATGGCGAGGTTGAGCAGCAGCTTGAAGGGGCTCCAGTGGAGCTTGATGAAGCGGCGGGTGTCGACGATGCGCACGGCAAAGACGATGAGGTAGCTGGCGAAGGTGGCGAAGGTGCCGCCGTTGATGCCGAAGCGGGGGATGAGCAGGGCGTTGAGGATGACGTTCGCGCCCGCGCCGAGCGCGGTGGTGACGAGGGTGGCGACGCTCTTCTTCTCGGTCATGTAGATGCTGCCCAGGAAAGTGACGAAACAGGAGAAGGAGGTGGCCAGCAGCAGGAAGGGGGTATACTTCCACGACTCCAGGTATTCGCCGTGCGCAAGAATGTGGATGACGAACTTGCTGAAGAGCAGCAGGCCCGAGGCGGCGGAGAAGATAAACGCCTGATAGGCGGCGAAAACGTTGCTGAAAAAGCGGGTGCGCCCGGGGCCGTCCTCGGTGAAGGCGGACATCTGCCAGGCGTCTGTGAAGATGCCGGAGAGCAGGTTGATGATCGTGGGGACCTTGTAGGCGATGGTGAGCAGGCCGTTTGCGTCCGAACCGATGTAGTATTTGATGAAATAGGTGTCGGAGGCGTTGGTGACCCACCAGAAGATATTCGCGGGGATGAGGGGGACGGCATAGCGCAGCATCGAGCCGAGCACCGACCAGTCGCAACCCCGGAAACGGATATACCGGCGCAGGCCCGCGATGGTGAAAAGGAAGACGGAGGAGAGGAAATCGGCGGCGATGGTGGCGAGCAGGTACCCTGTGAGGCCGAGGTGGAACACCACCAGAAAGATGATGTTGAAGGTGATGACCAAAATGGTGCTGAGCACCCCGTCGAAGGCATAGAGCTTGATGAACTGCTTGGCGCGCACGAACTGGGCGCAGAGGGAGCGCATGCAGGAGGTGAGCACATAGAGGTAGACGAGCGGCGCGCCGCCCTCGAGCATCTCGACGCGGGAGAGGAGCGGATAGAAGGCGAGCAGGAGCACATACCCGGAAAAAATGGCGGTGAGCGCGCCGGTAAAAACGTCCCGCTTGTCGGTGGCGCGGTCGATGCCGAATCGGATGATGGCGTTGGACATGCCGATCGACGCGAGCGGGATGATCAGGTTGGCGGTCTGCGCGAGCAGGTTGGCGTCGCCGAGTTCTCCCGGAGCAAGCACGCGGGTATAGAAGGGAACGAGCAGAAAAACAAGCACCTTCGAGCTGAAGGTGCCGACTGCAAAGATCAGCGTGTTGGAGAGCAGCTTTTTATACTTGTCCACACCGCTGTCCCCTTTCCGTTCATTTGGCGAGCCGTCAGAAGAGATTCAAAAAGCCGAGCAGCCCGTAGGACCCCACCGTCATGATGACCCCGGCGATCAGCACGCCCAGCGTGATCGAGAGCAGCGCGGGGCGCATACGCATCCCGAGCAGCGCGGCGATCGCCGCGCCCGACCACGCCCCGGTGCCCGGCAGGGGCACGGCCACGAAGAGGCAGAGCCCGATGGACTCGTAGCGGGTGACCTTGTCCGACTTTGCCATGAGCCGGTTTTCGATGCGGGTGGAAAGCCCGGAAAGCAGGCGCGTGGACTTGAGCCAGCGGAAGAGCGGCCTGCCGAAAAGCACGATAAACGGGACGGGCAGCAGGTTGCCGACGACCGAGATGACAAAGACGGTCGGCCAGTCCATCCCAAAGAGCGCGCCGAGCGGAATGGAGCCGCGCAGCTCGATGAGCGGCACCATCGACACGAGGAAGAGGGCAAGCTCGCGGCCCGCGCCTGACAGGAACTCAAATAACTGCTGGGTGAGCTGCTGCATAAAATCCTCCGAAGCCCGGATAAACCCGGATAAAAATACCATTGCAGAATCATATTATAATCAAATTATGCACAAAAGACAATGGAATATTGTAAATTCGCGCGACGTGCCGGATTTTCCGTGCAAAAAGACGAAGCCCCCGTCCGCAGGGCGGGCCGGGGGCTGGATATGCTTGCGGCAAACCGCGCGGCGGACCCGCCAAAGGTTTTGAGGGCTCGGGGGACCGTTTTTCAGCTCTGCCGCATGGGCCGAGCGGACGGCGGCGCAGGGAGGCGGGCCTGTTAAAAGTTTTCAAAGGGGTCCAGGGGGACTGCTTTTCAGCCCTGCCGCATGGGCCGAGCGGACGGCGGCGCGGGGAGGCGGGCCTGCTGAAAGTTTTCAAAGGGGTCCAGGGGGAATCTTTTTCAAAAGATTCCCCCTGGCAGTAACCTCGAAGCGTTCCGCCACTTGATGTCCTCGAGTTCCTCCCCGGTAAGGCCGAGGCGCTCGAGCATACCGAGCTCGTTTTTGACGGTGTTCCAGGGGCAGTCGGTGCCGAAGAGCACGTGGTCGGCGCCCTTCTTGCGGATGAGGCGGAGGTACTCGCCCGGCTCGAGGTAGACGGAGCTCATGGCCGTGTCGAAATAGACGTTGGGCAGATCGCAGAGATAGCGCTCGGCGGGTTCCGTCTGGCCAAGCGCGCCCATGTGCGCGGCGACGAGGGTGAGGCGCGGGAAGGCGCGCGCGACCGCCGCGATCTGGTCGGCGGGCGCGAAATTCTCTCTGCTGACGGGGTCGCGCCCCGCGTGCAGCAGGAGCGGCAGTCCCGCTTTTTCGATGGCGGCGTAGATTGGAAAATACGCCTCGTCCCCGAAATAGCACGCCTGATAGGCGGGGTGCAGCTTGACGCCGCAGAGGCCGGCGGCCTTGATTTCGGCGATCTCGTCGGCCGCGCCGGGGTCCTTCGGATGCACGGTGCCGAAGCAGAGCATGTTCGGGTTGCGCGCCTGCACCTCGGCGGCGAAGCGGTTGACGGTCTTCTGCTGGCCGGGTTTGGTGGCGATATGCAGCACGACGGCGCGGTCCACGCCCCAAGCGGACATGGCGTCGAGCGCGCCGCGCTCGGTGCCGTCGGTGTAGTAGGGGCTGTCATAGGCGATGTGCGAGAGGCGCGGCAGCGTCTTTGCGGCGAGCGCGTCGGGGAAGATGTGGGTGTGAAAGTCGATGAGCATGGTGTTTCCCCCTATAAATCCGGATGGTTCCGGGAATCTTAGATAAGGCAGAGTTTATTATACATCATTGCGTTACCGATGTAAAGCGCGCAAACCCCTTGACAAGTGGATAAAATCGGTATAGAATAATAGCAGACCCACCCCCACCCCCGGGGGGTATCGAAAGGATGAAAGCCATGAAGCAAAAATTCGATGTGACGGGCATGACCTGTTCCGCCTGCTCGGCGCACGTGGAAAAGAGCGTGGCGAAGGTCCCGGGCGTCCGGTCGGTGACGGTCAACCTGCTCTCCAACAATATGGCGGTCGACTACGACGAGACGGCCTCGAGCGACGCCGCCGTCATCCATGCGGTCGAGGAAGCCGGCTACGGAGCCTCGGTGCACGCGGGCGCGGCTTCGTCCCGCCCGCAGGCGAAGGCGGCGCCAGCCGCCGATCCGATGGCGGCCGAGATCGCCAACATGAAGCGGCGGCTGATCGTCTCCTTCGTTTTCCTGATCCCGCTTTTCTACATCTCGATGGGGCATATGATGGGCCTGCCGCTGCCCCATTTCCTGCACGGGACGGAAAACGCGCTCGTCTTCGCGTTCACCCAGCTGCTGCTGACGCTTCCGATCGCCTACGTCAACCGCAAATACTACCAGGTGGGCTTCAAGACCCTCTTCAAGGGCGCGCCCAACATGGATTCGCTGATCGCGATCGGCTCGGCGGCGGCGATGATCTACGGCGTGGTGGCGATCTACATGATCGGCTGGGGGCTCGGGCACGGCGACACCGCCCTGGTGGAGCAGTATTCGATGGATCTCTACTTCGAGTCGGCGGGCATGATATTGGCGCTCATCACGCTCGGCAAGTTCCTCGAAACCCGCTCGAAGGGCAAGACGAGCGAGGCGATCACCAAGCTGATGGACCTCGCGCCCAAGACGGCGCTCGTCGAGCGGGAGGGCGTCGAAGCGGAAATCCCGGTTGAGGAGGTCGCGGTGGGCGACCTGCTGATTGTCAAGCCGGGCGCGAGCATCCCGGTCGACGGGGAGATCACCGAGGGCAGCGCGGCGGTCGACGAATCGGCGATCACCGGGGAGAGCATCCCGGTGGACAAGGGACCGGGCGACCGGGTGATCGCGGCGACGATCAACCGCTCCGGTTACTTTAAATTCCGCGCCACCAAGGTGGGCGCGGACACCACCCTCGCGCAGATCGTCGCGCTCGTCGAGGACGCGGCCAACTCCAAGGCCCCCATCGCCAAGCTCGCCGACAAGGTGAGCGGCGTGTTCGTGCCGGTGGTCATCTGCATCGCCGTGATCGCCGCCGTGACCTGGCTGCTGCTCGGGCATACGGTGGAGTTCGCGCTCTCGATCGGCATCGCGGTGCTCGTCATCTCCTGCCCCTGCGCGCTCGGCCTCGCCACCCCGGTGGCGATCATGGTCGGCACCGGCAAGGGCGCGGAAAACGGCATCCTCATCAAATCCGCCGAGGCGCTCGAGACCGCCCACACGATCGACACCGTCGTGCTCGACAAGACGGGCACGATCACCGAGGGCAAACCGCGCGTCACCGATATCCGGACGGCGGACGGCCTCTCCGAGACGGAGCTGCTGACGATCGCCGCCTCGGTGGAAAAGCCGTCGGAGCACCCGCTCTCCACCGCGATCGTCGAGGAGGCCGCGCGGCGGAACCTCTCTCTGCGCGCCGTGACGGGGTTTGAAGCGGTCGCGGGGCAGGGCGTCGCGGCCGAGGTGGGCGGCGTCCGCTATCTCGCGGGCAACCGCAGGATGATGGAGGAAAACCGCATCGAGCTCGGTGATTTCGCTGAAAAGGGTGAGACCTTGTCAGGGGAGGGCAAGACCCCCCTCTACTTTGCCGGCGAGGGCAAAGCGCTCGGCGTGGTCGCGGTGGCCGACACGGTCAAGCCGACCAGCCGCGCGGCGATCGAGGCGTTCGGACAGATGGGCGTCGACGTGGTGATGCTCACCGGCGACAACAAGCGCACCGCGGCCGCCATTCAGAAGCAGCTCGGCATCGGCCGGGTGGTGGCGGAGGTGCTCCCGCAGGACAAGGAGCGGGAGGTCGCCAAGCTGCAGGAGCAGGGCCGCAAGGTCGCGATGGTGGGCGACGGCATCAACGACGCGCCCGCCCTCACCCGCGCGGACGTGGGCATCGCGATCGGCGCGGGCACCGACGTGGCGATCGAATCGGCCGACGTGGTGCTCATGAAGAGCGACCTGCTCGACGCGGTGACGGCCATCGACCTGTCGCGCGCGGTCATCCGCAACATCAAGCAGAACCTCTTCTGGGCGTTCTTCTATAACTCGATCGGCATCCCGCTGGCGGCGGGCGTCTTCTTCTCGGTGCTCGGCTGGAAGCTCAATCCGATGTTCGGCGCGGCGGCCATGAGTTTAAGCTCGGTGTGCGTCGTCTCGAACGCCCTGCGCCTCAAGCTGTTCCAGCCGCGGAGGGCCGCGGCTTCCAATACAAATAGTAATCAGCAAGAAAAAATTAACCCAAAGGAGGAAATCATTTCCATGAAAAAAACGATGGTGATCGAAGGCATGAGCTGCGGACACTGCTCCGCGCGGGTGGAAAAGGCGCTGAACGCGCTCGACGGCGTGACGGCGAAGGTCGACCTCGAGGCGAAGACCGCCTCCATTGAGACGGAGGGCCGGGTGTCCGACGAGCAGCTGAAGGCCGCCGTCACCGACGCGGGCTACGACGTCGTCTCGCTGAGCTGACATGCGGGCGGACAGGGAACAGGTCGCCCGCCTGCTGCGCACGGCGCGCGGGCAGATCGACGGCATCCTCAAGATGGTGGAGGAGGACCGCTACTGCATCGACGTGTCCAACCAGATCATGGCGGCCGAGTCGATTCTGGGGCGCGCCAACCGGGAGGTGCTTCGCGCGCATCTTGAGGGGTGCGTGCGGGACGCGTGCGAAAACGGCGCGGCGGAGGAAAAGATCGAGGAGATCGCCGCGCTGCTCGACAAACTGGTGAGGTGACAAAAAGCCCCGCCCCGGGTACCGGGGCGGGGCTTTTTCACCGCGGAAAACTCACTTCGCGCGGTCCTTTTCGGTGGTGAGCAGGAAGGAGAGGGGCAGCCCCCTCCCGTCGTAGGCGTCGGTCAGCCCGACGTCGTAATCGAACTCCCGCAGCTTTTCGACGCGCATCCCCGCCGCGCTGACCGCGCCGACGATGTCGGCCATCGTGTGCGAAAAGCTGGTGAAGGTTTTGGAGGCGTACCGCTCCGACAGGTAACCCATCCCCTCGTTTTCGAGCCAGGGCTCCCGGCGGAAATAGGAGTAGGCGACCCGGTCGGGGCGCTCCGGGTCGAAGGCGGGCTCGCCGGGCATGGGCAGCATGTTCATGAAGGGGTGGAAATCGTGGAGCAGAAACCGGCCGCCCGGCTTCAGGCAGTCCGCCGCCTTTTGGAAGAGCGGTCCCAGGTCCCGAAACCAGGTGATCGCCCCGATGGTGAAGAAGACGAAGTCAAAGCCGCCGTGGAAGGTTTCCGGGATGTCGAGGATGTTGCAGGCGACGAACCGGCAGTTGCCGACGCCCGCCTTTTTTGCGGTTTCGGCCGCCTGAGCGAGGATGTTTTCCGCGATGTCGAAGCCGGTCCCGCTCGCCGCGCCGAGGCGCAGGAGGGAGAGCAGCTCGCGCCCGTTGTTGCAGCAGAACTGGGCGACCGCCCTGCCGCTCCAGTCGACGGCCTCCAGCTCCCTTGCCACGTCCGCGCAGAAGAAGGGAAGATGTTCGCCGAGCAGCCGTTCGTGGTTGTTCTCGCCCCAGCCGGGCTTCCGGTGCTCGAACGCCTCCTCCCAGGCGGCCTTGTTATTCTGGATATAGTCCATGTCGGTTCCTCCGTTCCCGTATGGTTTTTCCGGTCTATTCGCGCAGCGCGTTCAGCAGCGCGCGCACATCGGGGAACTGCCAGGTCGGCTGCCAGCGGGAGGCGGGGATGTCCTCCGGCTTCGCCTCGCCGGTAAAGACGACGGCGGTGTCCACGCCGGCGTTGACGCCGCAGGCGATGTCGGTGTAGAGCCGGTCCCCGACCACGAGCGTTTCGTCGGGGGAGAAGCCGGCGGCCCCCAGGCAGAGGTCGACCATCACGCGGTTGGGCTTGCCGATGAAGAGGGGCTCGCGGCCCACCGCGCAGCCGATCATTTCGCAGATCGCGCCGCAGTCGGGCACCGCGCCGAACCCCACGGGGCAGCAGAGGTCGGGGTTGGTGGCCAGGTAGTCGACCGGGCGGGTGAGGAGCAGCTCGCAGAGGAGCTCCACCTTGCGGTAGGTGAGCTCGTTGTCAAAGCCGACGACGGCGCAGGCGATGCCTGGCTCGAGCGTCTCGGTCACGTCGACGCCCGCCGCGCGCAGCTCCCCGGCGAAGGAGCGGGTGCCGAGCAGGAAGACCTTTTTCCCCGGGTAGTGGGCGCGCAGATGGATGGCCGCCGCGTAGGAGGCGGTGATGAAATTGCTTTCGTCGGTCTCGACCCCCATGCGCCGGAATTTTTCCATGTAGTCGCGGACGCCCTTGGTGGAATTGTTGGTGATGAAAATCGACTTGCCGCCGATCGAATCGATGTGGGAGAAGAGCTCGCGGCTTCCGTCGATCAGCGTTTCGTCGATGGCGACCGTCCCGTCGATGTCGAAGAGGAAGAGTTTCTTATCGGAAAGCATCTGTCACGCCCCTTTTGGGAATTGGTATTTTTTACAACGGTCCGAGACCATTATACCGCGAATGGGCGGATTTGCATAGTGGAAGCTCCACAAACTGCGAGTTGAAAAAACAGGCAAAATCCCGACTTTTTCTGGGAAAATTTTTGGAGGACTCCCCAAAATTGCGAAGGGGTGGATGGCGCGAATTGACAAGGAGGAAGATCGAAATTATAATTATTTACGTAAACGACAACGGTGTCGTGGAAATTTTTCCACGATGCCCATTTTTTTGTCGTTCCTGGCGCGCTGTACAAAGAGGAGCGGATGTGGTATGATGATTGTACAAAATAGGTTAATATTGTGATCAAAAATTATATAAATTGTCGAAAACTGGAAATTGCTTGTCTGTGTGTGGTCCTAACGGGGCGTAACGACGCGCCCCGATGGATAAATAAACAGAGAGAAAGAGGCGATGTTTTCATGGCGAGTGAGTCGAAACCGGTCCGCAGGGACGAAGGCAATGTCATCGCAAGGGTAGGTGCCTCCCTGACAAGATGGTCGATGAAGTACATGCCCGACCCGAGTATTTTCGCGGTCGTGCTGACCCTCATCGCGTTTGTCCTGGGCATTGTGGTCGCGCGGCAGACTCCGATGCAGATGGTTCAGAACTGGTACAAGGGTCTGTGGGAGCTGCTGGCCTTTGCAATGCAGATGTGCCTGATCATCATCACCGGCTCCGCGGTCGCGGAAGCGCCCATCGCGAAGAAGGGCATCCGCAAGCTGGCCGGGATCGCCAAGAGCGGCAAGCAGGCCGCCTGGCTGGTCACCTTCGTATCCGTCCTGGCCTCCTTCCTGCACTGGGGCCTCAGCCTCATCGTGGGCGCGCTGCTGGCCAAGGAGCTGGCCAAGGAGCTGCGCATCAAAAAGATCCCGTTTGAGTACGGCCTGATTGCGGCGGGTGCGTATGTCGGCCAGATGACCTGGCAGGGGATGCTCTCCTCCTCCATCGGCCTGCTCATCGCGACGCCGGGCCACTTCCTCGAGGACCAGATCGGCGTCATCCCGATTTCCCAGTACATGTTCAACCCGATGAACATCATCATTACGATCGCGTTGCTCGTGCTGCCGCCGATCTTCGCCGGCATGCTGCATCCCAAGGAGGAGCACGTGAGCCCGCTCGAAAAGACCGCGATCGAAATGATCGAGCTGGAGAGCGAATCGGTCGACGAGATGCCCGAGAACCCCTCCGTGGGCGACCGCCTCAACCACAGCCGCATCCTGGCCTACGCGCTTGCGCTGATGGGCGTGGTGTATATCGTCTACCACTTCGCGACCAAGGGCTTTGACCTCGATATCAACATGGTCAACGCCATCTTCCTCTTCGCCGGCATCATCATGCACGGCAACATCGCAAACTACATCCGCGCCGTCAAAAACGGCATCGGCGGCGTCAGCGGCATCGTCTTCCAGTTCCCGCTCTACGCCGGCATCATGGGCATGATCAAGTACTCCGGCCTCGTCGACATCCTCGCGACCGGGCTCGTCTCGATCAGCACGCCCTTCACCTTCCCGCTGTGGACCTTCATCAGCGCCTCGATCGTCAACCTGTTCGTCCCCTCCGGCGGCGGCCAGTGGGCGGTTCAGGGCCCGATCGCGGTCCAGTCGGCGATGATGATGAACGCCGATATCATCAAGACCGCGCTGGCGGTCGGCTACGGCAACACCTGGACCAACATGTTCCAGCCGTTCTGGGCGATCGCGCTGCTCGGCGTCACCGGCCTGAAGGCGAAGGACATCATGGGCTACACCACCGCCATCATGCTGATGAGCGGGCTGATCTTCATCCTGGGCGTCCTCTTCCTGCCTGTTTGACGCCTCTGACCTGAAAGGGGGAACCTGCAGTTATGCCTTTTAATTTTAAGGAAACCACGGTCGCCGAGGTGCACCGCGCGATGCTGGCGGGGGAAGTGACCTGCCGCGAGCTCGTGGAGTACTACCTGGGGCGGATCGACGCGTATGACCAGAAGGGGCCCTGCCTCAACGCGATCATCCTCGTCAATCCCAAGGCGCTCGAGGAGGCCGACCGCCTCGACGCGGCGCTTAAGGAGAAGGGGCTGACCGGCCCGCTGCACGGCATCCCGGTCATCCTCAAGGACAACGTCGACACGGCGGATATGCCGACCACCGCGGGCTCGGAGAGCCTGCGCGGCTTTACGCCCGACGAGGACGCCTTCATCACCAGGCGCCTGCGGGAAGCGGGCGCGATCATCCTCGCAAAATCCAACCTGCACGAGTTTGCCATCTGGGGCGAGACGATCAGCTCGATCCTCGGCCAGACCCTCAACCCCTACGACCTGACCCGCACGCCGGGCGGTTCGTCGGGCGGCACGGGCGCGGCGATCGCCTCCGACTTCGGCATCCTCGGCATCGGCACCGATACGATCAACTCGATCCGCTCCCCCTCCTCCGCCTGCTCCCTCGTGGGCATCCGCCCCACCATCGGGCTGGTGAGCCGCAGCGGGGTCGTGCCCTATTCCTTCACGCAGGACACCGCCGGCCCCATCTGCCGCACGGTGGAGGACGCCGTGGCCGTGCTCGACGTGATCGCGGGCTACGACAGGAAGGACGACGAGACCGCCTGGTGCGTCGATAAGCTCCAGCAGGGCAGCTACGCCGAATACCTCAAGAAGGACGGCATCCGCGGCAAGCGGATCGGCGTGCTCGAGAGCTTCTTCGGCAAGAAGGACGTGCACGAGGAGGTCAACCGCGTCGTGCGCGCGGCGATCGAGGTCCTGCGCGAGCAGGGCGCCGAGGTCGTCCCCATCACCGAGGAGATCGACTCCGGCTGGCTCACCTCGAGCGTCAGCGTCCATCTCTACGACCTCAAGGACCACCTCAACATCTACCTGAACGCCCTGCCTCCGCGCGCCCCCGTCCATTCGGTGGAGGAGGTCATGGCGTCGGGCAAGTTCCATCCCGGCATCAAGGAGAACCTGGAGAAGGCGATGCAGCTTTCGACCGGCACGCCGGAATACAACCAGCGGCTGATCCTGCGCGCGCAGACCCAGACCAAGGTCATGAAGCTGATGGCCGACTACGAGCTTGACGCGATGGTCTACCCGCACCAGCAGCAGCTCGTCTGCAAGACGGGCGGCAGCCAGCAGCAGCGCAACGGCGTGCTCTGTTCGGTGACCGGGTTCCCGTCGATCGCGGTGCCCGCCGGCTACAGCACGCCGGACGAGAACGCCCCCATCGGCGTGCCCGTCGGCATGGAGATCATCGGCCGCCCGTGGAGCGAGCCCACCCTCATCGAGATCGCCTACGGGTTCCAGCAGGCCGCGCCTTTGCGCAAATCCCCGCCGACGACCCCCGACTTTTAAGGATCAAATGCACAACGCCCCCGTACCCGGCGCGCCGGGTACGGGGGCGTTTTTATTCGTTACCGCAGCAGCGGCAGGCTGCCGGTGAGGCGGCTGACCTTTTTGGCGTCTCCGCAGATCGCCAGGCCGTAGTAGGTGAACTTCTCCGGGGAGGCCGCGGCGGCCCCGCTGATGTATTCGTCGTAGACGCGGCACCGCTGCGCCACATCGGAGAAATCGACGGTCAACAGGCCGGAAAATTCCTCCGTGCAAAGCCGCTCGCGCAGGTCGTGGAGCAGCGCGCGGTCCCCCTTCAGGATGGGGATGGGGGAGCCGGTGATGCCGGTGTGGACCCGGCCGGCCGCGTCGGCCACGTCCGGTCCGACGATCTCGGGGAAGCGTTTGCCCAGCGTGATCCCGAGGATGGCCGCCGTATTCGCGGCCACTCCCGCGGGCAGGGCCCCGTCGATCACCAGGACGCACTTTTGTCCGCTTTTGAACATACCGGCACATCTCCTTTCCCTGGATTCCGTTCCGAGAGGACCAGCCCCGCCAGCGTCAGCAGGACGCCCCCGGCCGCAAGGGGGGTGATCCGTTCCCGCAGGACGATCACCGAGGTCGCGACGGTGATGACCGGCACGCAGTAGATGTAGACGCTCGTCTTGACCGCGCCGAGCCGCCGGACCGCGAAGTTCCAGGTGACGAAGCAGAGGGCGGAGGCTCCCAGCCCGAGGTAGAGGATGTTGAAAAGGAGCGTGGGATTCGCAAAGCGCGCGAAGCCCCAGTGGAAATCGGTGAACAGCAGGGCGGGGAGCATGAAGAGCAGCCCGTAGAAGAAGACGCGGCGGGTGGCCTGGACGGTGGGATAGCCGAACGCGGCGATGCGGCGGGTGAGGACCGCGTAGACCGCCCACACGAGGGCCGCGAGCAGGGCGAGCAGATCGCCGAGGGGGTTGAGGCGCAGGACGGCGGCCCCATTAAAGCTGATGAGCGCGATGCCCGCGAGCGCGACGGCAAAGCCGATGAAAAAGCCGCTCCGCAGCGGCTCGCCGTTCAGGAAGAAGTGGGCGAGCAACGCGGTGAAGAAGGGCGCGACCGAAATGATGACGCCGACGTTGGAGGCGAGGGAGTAGGTCAGCGCGATGTTTTCCAGCAGGAAATAGAGGGTGACGCCCGTCAGCCCCGCAAAGAGGAAATACCGTTCCTGCTTCCAGCCGGTGGAGCGCAGGCGGCGGGGACAGATCACAAGCAGGGCGAGAAAGCCGATGCAGAAGCGAAAGAAGAGGATTTCAACGGGGGCGAAGTCGCGGAGCAGTACCTTGGTCGAGATAAAGGTGGTACCCCAGATCAGGATGGTCAGGGCCGCCGCGAGGTGGCCCTGGACGGTTTGCTTTGGCAAGATGGTTCCCTCATTTCTCACGGAAAATCTCCCGGTACTGACCGGGCGTCAGGCCGATGAAGCGCTTGAAGGCGTTGGTGAAGTGGCTCTGGTCGGTGAAGCCGCTGGACATGGCGGCTTCGATCGGCTGCGCGCCCCGTTCGAGCAGTTCCTTCGCCTTGTTGATGCGCACCGTCAGCAGGTACTGGTAGGGGGTGATACCCCGCTCCCGCGTGAACGCCCGGAGCAGGACGAATTTATTCATGTCCGCCGCCTTTGCCAGCTCATCGAGGGAGACCGGCTCGGCGTAGTGCGCGTCCACGAAGGCGCGCACCCGCTGGACGCCCGCGTTTTCCGCCTCGGGACGGCCTGCGGTCGGCTGGGCGTAGCGGCCCACCACCCGCTCGATCAGGAAGAGGAATGCCTCCTCCTTGGCAAAGTCGGCGCTGCCCTCCATGATCATCTCGTGGACCTCCCGCAGGAGCAGGGCCTCCTCCGCCTGGGGCGCGACCGGCTCGGAAAATTCGGGCAGCCGGCGGCTGCCGGTGATCTCCTCCATGACCGATTCCATCACCGCCTCGGGGATGTTGAGGCAGCGGAAATCGAGCGCCCGCTCGTCCACCTGCTCGCACTCATGGTTTTCGCGCGGGTTTAAAAGCAGCATATCCCCCGACACGAGGATGTAGTCGCGGTTTTTGCAGGAGAGGTGGCGCTTGCCGCTCTCGATAAACCCCACCACGTAGTGGTCGTGGAAGTGGTTGGGAAATTTCTGCATCAGGCCCTGGAACTGGTAGGCCTCGATCTTCAGGTCGCTGTCGTAACAGACGCGGCGTTCCTCCGCCATGGCGATCCCTCCCGGTTTCGGTCTGTCCCCTATCATAACACCCGGCGCGGAATTTGTCTTGTATCAAATTGACGGAATCCCCGGTTTCGGCGCAGGAAAAAAGCGGCACGCCGAAGGCGTGCCGCTTTTTCGCGTCCGTTCAGTGGAGGGTGCCCCGCGAGCCCCAGGTGTCGAGATCGACCATCGCGAAGTAGACCTGTGGGATTTCCAAGCCGAGCTGCTCCTTCATCAGGGCGTAGAGCGCCTCGATGTACGCCCTCTGCGCTTCGATGGGCAGGGGCTTCTGGAAGACCGTCTCCAGAAAGGCGCACTCGGCGAGCTCGCCGCCCCGGTAGATTTCGCAGCCCGCGTCGATGCGGATCATGGCGCGGTCGGCGGGCTTGCCGGGCAGGAGCCGCACGCAGTCCGCGATTCCGGCGGAAAGGGCGGCCTTCTGCGGCGGGGTAAGCGCCTTGGTGGTGCTGAAATGCAAAAAGGGCATGGTGAAAACTCCTTTCGCTGGATATTAAGGGGTGACTTCTGGCAGGAAGGAGGTCCCGGCCGGGAAATCGTGGATGTCAAAGCGGTCGGCGACCGTCGCGGCGATGTCCGCGAAGGTGCCGCGCACGTGCAGGTTCACGCCGCTTTTGAGCCGCGGGCCGTACACGAGCAGGGGGATGTATTCGCGGGTGTGGTCGGTCCCCTTGGTGGTGGGGTCGCAGCCGTGGTCGGCGGTGATGAGGAGGATGTCGTCCTCCTTCAGGAGCGCGAGGATTTCGGGGAGCTTTTCATCGAAATATTCGAGCGCCTCGGCATAGCCCCGGGCGTTGTTGCGGTGGCCGTAGAGCATGTCGAAGTCCACGAGGTTCACGAAGAGCAGCCCGTCGAAATCGCGTTCGAGGTATTTAAGGGTCGACGCGATCCCCTCTCGGTTGTTGCGGGTGTGGTCGACCTCGGTGATGCCCACGTTATTGAAGATGTCCTCGATCTTGCCGACCGCGATGACGTCGCGCCCGGCGTCCTTCAGGTACTCGAGGACGGTTTTGCCCGGCGGGTCGATCGAAAAGTCCTTGCGGTTTTCGGTGCGGGTGAAGCCGGTCTCGGGGGAGCCGACAAAGGGGCGGCAGATGATGCGGGAAACGGTGTCGTCCCCCATCAGCAGCTCGCGGGCGATGCGGCAGATCTCGTACTGCCGTTCGAGGGGGATAATCTGCTCGTGCATGGCGATCTGCATAAGGCTGTCCGCCGAGGTGTAGATGATCGGGCGGCCGGTGCGCATATGCTCCTCGCCGAGCACCTGGATGATCTCGGTGCCGGAGGCGAGGTAGTTGCCGATCACCCCCACGCCGATGCGCTTTTCCAATTCGTCGGTGATCCGCCTGGGGAAGCCGTCCAGAAAAATCTTGTTCGGCTTTTCCACGAGCAGGCCGCTCATCTCGAAGTGGCCGGTGGTGGTGTCCTTGGCGGGGGCGAACTCCCGGCACTTGCCGTAGTTCGCGCGGGGGGCGTCCACCCCCTCAAGCCCGAGGCCGTCGATGTTATAGAGGCCGAGGGCGCGCAGGTTGGGGACGCGAAAGCCGCCCATGTTTTTTTCCGCATACTCCTTGACGTGGCCGAGGGTGAAGACCCCCTCGTCGCCGAACGCGGCGGCGTCGGGCAGGGCGCCCACGCCCACGCTGTCAAGGACGATCAAAGTAACCCTGGACATAAAATCCTTCCTTTATGATAGATTGTGGCTCCCAACCGAGAGGGGGCGCAGATGGAACCGGCCGTCCTGCCGGAGCTTGGTGGAGACGGAGCTGATCGTGAGGACCACGAGGGCCAGCACGTAGGGCAGCATCGAGATGATCGACGAGGGGATGCCTGTGCCGAGCAGCTCCACCCGGATGCCGATGGCGTCCGCGAAGCCGAAGAGCAGGGTGACGAGCGCCACGCCGATGGGGTTGGAGCCGCCGAAGACGACGGCGGTATAGGCGGTGAAGCCGCGCCCCGCCACCATGCCCTCCGAGAACTCCGAGAGGATGGTGGTGGAGAGGTAGGCCCCCGCGAGCCCGCAGAACGCCCCCGACAGGAGCACCACGCTCCAGCGGATGCGCGCGGGGGAGATGCCGGCGGATTTCGCCGCGCCCTCCGACTGCCCGAGGGCGGTCACCTTGAGGCCGTATTCCGTCCGCCGCAGCAGAAAGCGCATGACGAAGATGAGCGCGATCGTGAGCAGGACGACGTAGCTCTGGTTATTGAGGAACGCGTTGACGAGGGGGATGCCATCGAGGAAATCGAGGTGGAAGAGGGGGAGCTTCTGGATGTTCGAGAGGCGGTAGAGCCCCTGGGTATTGAAGACGGCCGCCATCAAAAAGGTGGTGAGCCCGCCGCTCAACAGGTTCATCGCGATGCTCGCGATGATGTGGTTGGCCCGAAAGCGCACGACCGCCAGTCCGAAGATCGCGCTGTAGAGGGCGGTGCCGGCGACGGCGCCCAGCATCCCGAGCCAGACGTTGCCGCCGCACTGGTCCACCACGGCCACGCAGATGAAGCAGCCCACGGTGATGAAGCCGTCGATGGCGAGGTTGGTGATGCCCGCCTTGTCGCAGAGCAGGCAGCCGAACGCCGCCAGCAGAAGGGGAGTGGCCACCCGCACGGCGGCGGCCCACACGCTCGCGTTAAACAGCATTTCCATGGGTCTTTCGCTCCTTCCTTCTGCGGATGAATTTGAAGCCGACGTCCGCGCTGATTGTGAGGATGATGATGGCCATGATGATCTCGGTGACGATCTGGGGCACGCTGGTGACCCGCTGCATGATGCTGCCGCCGTTCTTGAGCGCGCCGAAGAAGAAGCCCGACAGGATGACGCCGAGGGGGTTGTTGTTGGCGAGCAGCGCGACCACGATGCCGTCGAACCCGATGTCGGGGTTGAAGGCGGCGATCAGCTTATGCTGCACCGCCGTGACCTCCATGGCCCCGATGACGCCGGCCACCGCGCCGCTGAGTGCCATGACCTTCAGTATGATGCCGTTGGGCTTCATACCGCCGTAGCGGGCGAACTGCTGGTTGGTGCCCACGAGCTTGATCTCATACCCCAGCGTGGTTTTGAAGAAGAGGAAGGCGGCGATGAGCGCGACGATGACCGCCAGGTAGATGCCGACGCTCGCCGAGGAGGCTCCGAACGCCCCCAGCTTGGGCATCCAGAGAGCCTCGGGGAGGGTACGGCTCGCGTTCATCTGGGTGATCTTTTCCGGGTCGCGCATCACTTCGGCTGCCATGAACTCGGTCAGCAGCTGGCCGACGAAGTTGAGCAGCAGAGTGGTGACGACCATGTCGGTGCCGAAATAGACCTTCATGAGCGCCGGGATGAGCGCGAAGAGCGCGCCCGCCGCCGCCCCGGCGAGAAAGACGGGCAAAAGCCCCAGCCTGCCGGTCGTCTCCGGCAGGGCCAGCGCGATCCAGGTGGAGGCGATCGCCCCCAGGTAGATCTGCCCGTCCACGCCGAGGTTGAAGACCTCGGCCTTGAAGGGGATGCAGACCGCGACCCCCGCCAGGATGAGGGGGGTGGCCCAGCGGATGGTGCCGGCCAGGTCGCGGGTGAAGGCGCGCCCCAGCCCCTGGAGCACGGCGGCGGGGTCGTAGCCGGAGACGGCGAGGAAGATCATGACGATCACGATTGCGACCAGCATCATCGCCACCTGGCGGCCGACCGCTTTGCCCGCGCCGCGTATGCGCTTGGCCCAAAGACTATTCTTCATCGCGCACCTCCCGGCGTTTCGCGCCCAGCATGTATTCGCCGATCTCATATTCGTCCGCCTCGCCGCGCAGGAACTGCCCCACAAGCTCCCCCTCGTACATGACGACGATCCGGTCGGAGAGGGCGAGAATCTCGTCGAGTTCGGCGGAGATGAGCAGGATGCCCCTGCCCTCGTCGCGCAGCTCGCCCAGCTTGCCGTGGATGTATTCGATCGCGCCGATGTCCACGCCCCGCGTGGGCTGCGCCGCGATCAGCAGCTCGGGCGACGATTCGAACTCCCGCGCGAAGACGACCTTCTGCATGTTGCCGCCCGACAGGGTGGAGAGCGGATAGGTCGCGTCGGGGGTCTTGACGAGGAAGCTTTTGCAGAGCTCCTCGGAAAAGCGGGAGATCTTCGCGTGGGAAAAGACGCCGCGCTTTGAGTAGGGCGGGGTGTAATAGCGGTTGAGGATGAGGTTTTCGCTGATCGTGCAGCTCTTGGAGACGCCCGTTTTGAGGCGGTCCTCCGGCACGTGCCCGATCCCCTTCTGCCGCCTGCGGCGGATGGAGTCCCGGCCGATCTCGCGGCCGCAGAGGCGGACGCTGCCCGCCTCAAGGGGGATCATGCCCGCGATCGCCTCCGCGAGGTCGGACTGGCCGTTGCCCTCGACCCCCGCCACGCCGACGATCTCGCCGCGCCGCACCGAAAGAAACACGTCGTGCAGCGGCATTCGCCCGGGCCGGGGCGCGGTGCGCACCTCCCGGAGCTCGAGCACCTTTTCACCGGGCGAAAAGGGCTTCATCGGGACCTCGGTGGCGACCTCGCGCCCGACGATCAGTTCGGAGAGCCTGCGCACGTTCATTTCGGAGGTCTCGCCCGCGCCGGTGACGACCCCCTTGCGCATGATCGTGACCCGGTCGGTGACGGCCAGGACCTCCTTAAGCTTGTGGGTGATGAAGACGATCGTGCAGCCCTGCTCCCGGAGCCTGCGCATAATGTTCAAAAGCCCGTCCGTCTCGGCGGGGGTCAGCACTGCGGTGGGCTCGTCGAGGATGAGGATTTTCACCTGCCGGTAGAGCGCCTTGAGGATTTCGACCCGCTGCTTTTCGCCCACCGAGATCTGGCTGATCTTCGCGCCGAGGTCCACCTTGAGGCTGTAGCGGTCCATAATTTCGGTGATCTCCCGGGCGGCGCGCGTCTCGTCGATCGAAAGCCCCCTGCGCGGGGTGCGCCCGAGGATGATGTTGCGCAGCACCGTCTCGTCGGGCATCAGCATGAAGTGCTGGTGCACCATGCCGATGCCGCGGCGGATGGCGTCCATCGGGGAGGAGATTTCACACTCCTGCCCGAAAATTTTGATGGTCCCCTCGTCCGGCTTCACCATGCCGTAGAGGATGCTCATGATGGTGGATTTGCCTGCGCCGTTCTCCCCGATCAGGCCGTGGATCTCGCCCTGCCCGATGCGGATGGAGACGTCGTCGTTGGCGATGACGCCGGGGTAGCGCTTGGTGATGTGGAGAAGCTCGATTGCAGAGGGCATGGACCTTACCTCCCGAACTCGCCCCGCTCATCCCACTCCTTCAGGATTTTGAGTGCCTCGGATGCAGCCAGGCAGGCTTTTTCCTCGCCGTTGTTGTAGGCAAAATTGTTGTTCTTGCGCGCCGCGACCACCGAAAGGACCGCCGCGATGCGCATGCCGTGCAGATAGCCGATGATAAACTGGCCGGCCGTGTCCATCTCGAGCACCTTGACGCCCTGCTGCTCGATGTCGGGCATGATGTCCTTCGCCCAGGAGGGCCAGTAACTGTCCGGCTCGTCGCCGAGCGGGCGGCCCTGCCCGAGGTAGAAGGAGCCCGCGGTGTATTCGAGCGCGAGCCCGTAGCGGAAGCCGAGCCGCTCGCACGCCTCCGCCAGCGCCATGACCATGACGGGATCGGCGAAGGAGGGGAATTCGGGGTCGATGTAGCACTCGGAGGAGCCGTCCCGGGCGATGCAGGCCACCGGGATGAGCAGGTCGCCGTTTTCAAAATTGGGGTCGATGCAGCCGGTGGTGCCCACGCGCAGAACGGTGTGCACGCCGGATTTTTTCAGTTCGTTTAAGCAGATCTCCGCGCTGAGCGCGCCGATGCCGGTGGAGGTGGTGCCCTGCTCCATGCCCTGGTAGACGCCGCGTTTGGAGATGTAGTGGCGGCTGTGGGCCACATCCCGCACGTTTTCCCAGTTGGCGGCGATCTTTGCGGTGCGCTCGGGAGAACCGGGAATGATCACATAGCCGGGCATGTCGCCCTCCCGCAGGTGCAGGTAGTAGGATCTCCCGTCCTCCGTCTTCGGGTCGAGTATCTGATCGAGTTTTTTCATAGTCGGTCCCCTTTCCTGTTTCTCGGTTCCGCCTCAGGCGTAGAGCGTGCGGATGGTTTTTTCGGTGTCCGTCTCCCGCAGGATGCGGATCGCCTCGCTCGCGATGCGGCAGGCCTTCTCCTCGCCGCCGTTGTCGCCCCAGGCTCCGGTGACGCGGTTCGCGTTCACAGCCAGTACCGCGCCCATGCGCATCTTGTGCAGGTAGCCCATGACCAGCTCGCCGGCCGTCTCGTTGTCGATCGCCACGACCTTTGCGTTGCGCAGACGGTCGACGACGTTCGCAGCCTCGGGCGGGAAGAAGCTCTCCTCGTCCCCGTCGAGCGGACGGCCCTGGCCGACGTAGTAGGAGCTGATCGAGCAGACCACGCCCATCGTGTAGCGGTAGCCGAGCCGGCGGCAGGCCTCGATGAGGGCCTTTACGACGCGGGGGTCGGCGAAGGCGGGGAACTCGGGCTTCACGTAGTGGGTCACGGCGCCGCCCTTCCGCATGCAGGCGGCGGGGATGATGATGTCGCCGAGGTCGAGGTCGGTGCGGATCGCTTCGGCGCAGCCTACCTTGACGCAGGTGTGCACGCCCACCTTCTTGAGCTCGTTGAGGCAGATTTCCGCCGGCTGGCAGCCGATGCCGGTGGAGGTCATCGCCATGTCGAAGCCCTCATAAACGCCCGTCACGGTGCGGTATTCGCGGTTGTAAGCGATCTCCTTCGTATCCTGCCAGACGGCGGAGATGTGTTCGGTCGCGGCCTGGTCGCCGGGCAGGACGACGTAAGGGGGGACGTCCCCCTTGGCGAGACGCAGGTGGTAGACCTTTCCGTCGACGGTCGGCGCGGTTGCCTTGCTAGCCTGATTTGCCATAACAGTTTACCTCCCGGAAAATTTGATGCGGACGGCGGGGCCGCCCCGTTTTTTTGAAAGCGGCCCTGCGCCGCGCTCGAACGCGGCGCAGGGCCCGCCGGGGGATGCCTATTCAGCCGCGATGCGGTTCCAGTCGGGCGCGATGGGGTCGAACTCGACCACGAGCTCGCCCGCCTTGATCTTCGCCTCGATCTCCTTGCCCTTGGCGATGGCGTCCTTGAAAGCCGCGGCGTATTCCGCGTTGTCGGTGCGCTCGGGGAAGGAGTCGTATGCCTCCCAGTAGAGGTAGTAGCCGTCGTTGGTGATGTCGCGGATGCCCTGCTGCCCGCCGGGGAAGTTCCCGTCGACGACCGCCTGAATCGCGTCGTAGACGGCGGTGCCGTAGTTCATCTTGATCGTGCCGACGAAGTTTTTGCTTGCGTCGGTGTAGTCCATGATGCAGCTCATGACGAAGACGTCCTTGCCGGTCTCGTTCACCGCCTCGATGATGCCCGCGTCGGGGGCGGCGCAGTCGCCCTGGATGACGTCGCAGCCCTTGTCGATCATGGCGAGCGCGACCTCCTTGGCCTTGGCGCTGTCCTCATAGCTGGCATAGGCAAATTCCACCACCGCGTCGGGGTTGGCGTCGCGCACGCCGCGCATGAAGCCGTTGCCCTCGGCGTTCGGGCCGGGCTCCTCGCCGCCGACGATGAAGCCCACGCGGTTGGTCTTGGTGGCCAGCCCCGCGATGTAGCCGTCGACATAGAAGGTGGTCTGGCCGCGGAAGACGGCGTCCCACAGGTTGGCGACCGGCTCCTCGGGGGTGTTGATCTCCTGGAAGATGGCGGCGTACTTGGTGTCGGGGAACTCCTGCGCCACCAGCTTGGTCGCGTCGGACATGTAGCCGAAGGTGGTGATCACGAGGTCGTAGCCCTCCTGCGACATGCTGCGGATGTCCTCCTCAAAGGAGGCGGGGGAGGATTCGATCTTTTTGAACTCCACGCCCAGCTCGGCGGCGGCGCGTTCGCCCGCGGCGGCCATGTCGTCCATGGGGCCGTTGTCGCCGAACTTCTGGTTGCCGATGAGTACGACGCGCACGGCGTCCCCGCCGTCCGCCGCGGGAGCGGCGGAATCCGCCGGGGCTGCTTCGCCGGCGGGCTTGCCGCCGCAGGCCGCCAGCAGCGTCAGGATGAGGCAGAGGCTTAAAACGGTAGAGATGAGCTTTTTCATAATTTCCTCCTTGTAGGCGTTTGATAAGGTTCCTGTTGTCATGGGGGCGGGGGGTTCAGTCCGCCCCGAGGGCTTTTTCGGAGACGGCGGCGACCCGCCGCTGAATCTCCCCGAGGTCGAGTCCGGGGATGCGGCGGTCCTGCACCAGGCGGCGGCCGCCGACGAACACGTCGGTCACATCCACGCCGGTGGCGCAGTAGACGACGTTGGAACTCACGTTTTCGGCGCGCCCCGTCCGCAGCGGCGTCATGTGCGGGCGGGAGGCGTCCACGAGGATGAGGTCGGCCAGCTTGCCCTGCTCGATGGTGCCGAGCTCGTTTTCGAGGCCGAAGAGCTTCGCGCCGTTCACGGTGGCCATGTCGAGCGCGTCGTGCGCCGTGAGGGTGCGTACCCCGCCGTGCAGGCTGTGGACGAGCAGCAGGCATTTCATCTCGCGGAAGAGGTCGTTGGAGTTGCTCCACATGGCGCCGTCGGTGCCGAGCGCCACGGTTACCCCCGCCTTCAGAAGCGCGGGGATAGGGGCGAGTCCGTCGGCGATCTTCATCTCGCAGATGGGGGTGTTCACCACCTTGGCGCCCCGCTTTGCCATCAGCGCGATCTCCTCCCCGTCGAGGTAGACCGCGTGGGAGCCGATGTATTTTTCCGTCAGCAGGCCGCAGCGGTCGAGCGCCCTGACGGGGCTTTCGCCCATCCGCTCCACCGCGGCCGCGTGGCGCCAGGGGGTCTCCGCGAGGTGGCTCGTGAAATGGCAGCCGCTCTTTTCGACGATCTCCCGTACCCGGCGCAGGCGCTCCCGGGTGAATTCCTCCTCCGGCAGCGTGCCGAGCAGGGGGATGAGGCCGTACTCCCGGCAGCGGGATTGGAAGGCCTCGAGCATCCCGTCGGTCAAAAACCCGTCCGAACGGTAAAAGTCGTATCGCACATCCTCCGCCGGCGCGCCGCGCAGGCCGATCTTCGCAAACGCCTCCTGCGAGAGGGGCCCGAGGCTCCAGTACATGTTCTCCACCAGCATCGTGGTGCCGCTGAGCAGCGCCTCGGCATAGGTCAGCAGGCGGGCGTGGTAGCGGTCATCGTCGGTGACGCGGTCGTAATACCAGTTGTGTTCCGCAAACCGCTCCATCTGCTCGCCCAGCGTGGTGTTGTCCGCGCCGCCCTTGGCAAAGCCCATATCGCCGTGGCAGTGCCCGTTCACGAGCCCGGGCATCACGATCTTTCCGCGCGCGTCCACAAAGGCGCGCCCGTCCGCCGCCGTGAGCGGATGGGACCCCGCATAGGCGATGCGGCCGTCCGTTATGCCGACGCTGCCCGAAAGGGGCTTGTAGCGGTCGTGGGCGGAGATGATCACGCCGCCGGATATCACGGTATCAAACATCTTCTTCTCTCCCACAGAAAGCAGGGATTATTCCGGAATCCCCTGCAGAATGGTCAGGCTGGCCGAGACGCCCAGCCGGTCGGCGCCCGCTTCCACCACGGCCGCCGCGTCCTCGTAGGTGCGGATCCCGCCGGAGGCCTTGACCTGCAGCTTGGAGCCGACCACGCCGCGCATGAGGGCGACGTCGTGAGGGGTCGCGCCGCCGGTGCCGAAGCCGGTGGAGGTCTTGACAAAGTCCGCTCCCGCGCGCATCGCAAGCTCGCAGGCGGTCTTCTTCTGATCGTCGGAGAGGTAGCAGGTCTCGATGATGACCTTTGTGAGGGTGCCCGCTGCGGCGTCCACAACGGCCTTGATGTCGCGGTAGACAGTCTCGTCGTCGCCCGCGAGCAGGGCTCCCACGTTGATGACCATGTCCACCTCCTCGGCACCGCGCCGGATGGCGTCCTGCGTCTCGAACGCCTTCACCTCGGGGGTGTTCGCGCCGAGCGGGAAGCCGATGACGGTGCAGACCCTGACGCCGCTGCCGTCCAACAGGCGCCTGGCCTGTTCGATGTTGCAGGGGTTGATGCAGACCGACGCCGCGCCGATCTCGAGCGCCTCCCGGCAGATCTGCTCGACCTGCGCGGGGGTGGCGGTCGCCTTGAGAATCGTGTGGTCCATCATTTTGGCTAACTGTTTTCTGTTCATATCCGGTCCTCCTTGGCCTTGTTTTGGTTAAAGCATCTCCTGTTCCTTCAGGATGGTTACGATTTTTTGTTTGTCGGACTCGCTTACCTCGCTCAACGGGGCTTTCATCCGGCCGAGCGGCGCGCCGACAAGTTCGCCGACGAATTTGTAGGCCGCCATAAAGGGCCCGATCTTCATCGCCTGGCGCACGCGCAGGATCTTTTCCTGCATGGCCCTCGCGGTCTCCCAGTCGCCCCTGTCGATCGCCCCGCAGATGCCGACGATGAGCTTGGGGAAGATGCAGGTCAGCAGGGAGAAGACGCCCACGCCGCCCAGCAGGCTCGTCGTGAGGATTTGCGCGTCGCTGCCGGCCATCAGTTCAAAGTGGCGGTCCCTGCCGATGAGGCGCAGCATCGTCTGCTGGTGGATGATGTCCTGCGTGCTGTCCTTGTAGCCCCACAGGTTGGGGACCTCGGAAAAGAGCCTCCCGATGAGCTCGGGGGAGAGCTTGTTGCCCGTCTCGGGGGCGTTGTAGAGATAGACGGGCAGCTTGGTCTGGCCCGCGATCCCCGCGAAGTAGCGGTAGAGACCCTCCTCGGTGTATTTGTAGACGAGGGGCGGCGTAATGATGATCGCGCCGCACCCGCATTCCTCATACCGCTTCATGCAGTCCACGGCCATGTCGACGCTGTTGTAGATCAGGTTGCCGAGCACGGGAATCCGGCCGTCCGCGGCCTTGACGGCCCTGCGCACCGCTTCCACGCGCTGCTCGGTGGGGAACATGAGCGCCTCGCTCGCGAGGCCGTTGACAAATACGCCGGTGATGCCGTTTGTGATCAGGTATTCGATCTCCTCTTCGAGCAGCGCAAAGTCAATCCGCCCGTCGGCTGTGAACGGCGTGATGACCTCTGAGGCGGGCCCGTGGAACAAGAGCTCCTTTTGCATGGTCTGCTGACCTCCTGTGTGGAAATTTGAAATTGCGTTCACTCTGCAGGTGATTGCTTGTTGCAGTTCCTACTATATGGCATTTCCGAGCGTTTTTCAAGCAAATAATTGAAATTTAGATCAATTTTGTCAAGAAAACCAGAATAAGAATGCGTATTTATTGGTTTTATCCTTAAATAGTGAAAATTTGTTCAATTTGTTGCTTGCGAAATTACAGATATGGGCGAGGATCAAAAAAACCGGACACGATTATTTCCGGAAAAACGAATAAAACACAAAATAATTGAAACTATTCTCGAAAAGTAAAAACTAAATTTGAAATTTAGTCCAAATCTATTGACAAAGCAATCATTTTTTTCTATTCTAGAGAAAGAGAAGGAAGCAAAATAATGGGAATCAACCGTGGGGGGAAGATGATGAACAGAGATGGGCAGCTGCTCTATACCGTCGCGCGGCTCTACTATCTGGACAACCTGAACCAGGCCGAGATTTCGGCCGAAATGGGGCTGTCGCGCCCGAAGGTGTCCCGCCTGCTCGCCAAGGCGCGCGAGGACGGGATCGTGAATATCCAGATCAGCCCGCCGCCCTGCGGCGACGTGCACGAGCTGGAGGAGCGTATCCGGGCGCGGTTCGGGCTCGAGCATGTGCTGGTGACCGAATCGCCCTACGCGGACGACAAACGGGCGCTGGCCGATACCGTGCGGCAGGCCGCGCCCTTTTTCCAGGGCTTCCTGCGGGACGGGGACAAAATCGGGATCGCATGGGGCTATACGCTGCTGAAGCTGGCGGAACACCTCCAGGAGGTTTCGATGCCCGCCTCGGTCATCCTTCAGATCGCCGGGAATCTCGACAACGCCGACAGCAACAACTTCGCCAATGAGATCGTGCGGCACTTTTCCCAAAAGCTGGGGGTCAAATCGCTCAACACGCTGCCCTGTCCGGTGGTGGTGGAGAACTCCATCATTGTGGATCTCCTGCTGCACGACTCCAAGATCAGCCACATCATCAACCAGGTCAACGGCGTGGACGTGGCGTTCCCGAACATCGGCGTGCTCAGCGAGGAGAACTGCCTGTGGCGCACCGGATACATTTCCACGGAGGAGCTTCAGCAGCTTCACCGGAGCGGTTCGGTGGGCTGCATCTGCTGCCGCTTCATCAACGAGCGGGGGGAGATCGTGGACCCCTCCCTCGACGAGCGGACGATCAGCATCGGGCTCGAGGCGCTGCGCAGCGCCCGCCACTCCTGCGCCTGCATCGCCAGCGACGACAAGGTGCCCCCGCTCATCGGCAGCCTGCGCGCGGGGCTGGTCGACGTCCTCGCGATCGACTCCCGCACGGCGGAGACTCTGCTCGCCTACGCGGAGGATTAGGGACGTGAAACAGGACAATAAAAAAGGACGCGTCTGCGTCCTTTTTTTGCGCGCCGGGGCGAACCCCGCGGAATAGAGAGACACACCCTCCGCACATTCTTTGGAATGTGCGGAGGGTGTGCTTCTTTGCGGTGCGATATCGTGAATGAGAGGAGGTCAAACCAGGTCGGCCTTCAGCCGGGGTTCCCGGACGGACGCCTTCGTCAGCAGCTCCCTGCCGACGCGGTTGACGAGCCCGCACGTCTCGGCCTCGTCGATACGGGTCAGCTTCCCGTCCCTGACGACGGTTTCCCCGTTGACCACGACGTCCTTCACCATGCGGGGGTCGCCGCTGATGACGATGCAGGCCGCGGGGTCGTTGCAGCCGCCGGCATATTGCAGCTGGTTCCAGTCCATGACGACCAGGTCGGCCGCCATATGGGGCGCGAGGAAACCGATGTCGTCGCGGCCGAGCGTTTTGGCCCCGCCGGCCGTGGCGAGGTAGAGAATGTCCTCCGGGCCGACGGCGTCCCGGCCCCAGGTAAGCCGGTTGACGAGATAGGCGCTGCGGATCTCCTCCATCATGTTGGAGGAGTTGCTGCTGGCCGCGCCGTCCACGCCGAGGCCGATGCGGCTGACGCCCGCCTTGAGGTAGGCCGGGATGGGGCTCACACCGGAATTCAGGAACATGTTGGAGATGGGGCAGTGCGCGATGCCGGTGTTCGTCTTCGCCATCTGCCGCACCTCCTCCTCGTTGATGTGGACGCAGTGCGCGTAGTAGAAGCGCTCGCCCAGCAGGTCGTGCCGCCGGAACCATTCAAAGGGGCGGCAGCCGAATTTTTCGAGGGTGAATTCGGTCTCATAGCGGCTTTCCGCCAGGTGCCCGTGCACGAGCAGGTCGTATTTTTCCGCGAGGTCGAGCGCGGCGCGCAGGCTTTCGAGGGTGCCGTACTGCGGCATGCTGGGCGCGACGCCCACCCGGCACATGGAAAACCGCGACGGGTCGTGGTAACGCTTCACGAGGCGCTCGGTGTCCGCGATGATCTCCTCCGGCGCGCTGATGATTTCGGGCGGGACGATGTTGCTTGCCAGCGATTCAAAGCCGCGGTTGGGATGGAACCGGATGCCGATCTCCTCCGCCGCCAGGATCGTCGCCTCCACCAGCCCCTCCACCGGGTGGGGATAGAAGAGGTCGTTGGAGGTGGTGCAGCCGGTTTTGAGCGCGTCGCCGAGCCCGGCGTAGACGCCCGCCCGGGCGACCTCCGGAGTCAGGTCCTTGAAGATTTCAAACATCACCTGGAGCCACGGCTCGAGCACCAGCCCGTTTGCAACGTTGATGTTGCGGATGAGGGACTGCCAGGTGTGGTGGTGGACGTTGACGAACCCCGGGAGGATGACGCGCCCGGAGGCGTCGACCACCTCGTCGATGGGGGTGGTCGCGCGGTGCTTTTCGGCGAGGCGCTCGCCGACGTCCACGATCTCATTCCCGCTGATCAGCAGGTCGCCGTGGCGGTAGCGGCGGCGGTCGCCGTCCATCGTCAAAATCCAGTCGGCGTTTTGGTAAAGGATGGTTTTCATGAGGAGCCCCCTATTCTGATACGGTGTCTTTCGCCTTCTTTTCGGCGGGGATCAGGACGCTGAGCAGGATGGCGGTGATGGCGGTGCCCGGCAGGCCGCTGAGCATCGAGGTGACCCAGAAGGGGAAGGCCGCGAGGCTGTCCGCCACCGCGCTGAACCCGATGCCGACCGCCAGCGAAATTCCCACGATTGTGGTTTCGCGGTTGCCCATTTCGCAGTTCTTGAGGATGTTGATGCCCGAGAGGATGATGACGCCGAAGGTCATCAGCGCCACGCCGCCGAGCACCGCGTTGGGGACAAGGGTGAAGACGGCGCAGATTTTCGGGCAGATGCCGCAGAGCATGACCAGCACGCCGGTGATCGCGATCACAAAGCGGCTGGTGACGCCGGTGAGGCCGCAGAGGCCGAGGTTGGCGCTGATCGAAATGGTCGGGCAGAGATTGAAGAGCGAGCCGAACACGCTGCTGATCCCCTGCGCGAGGATGCCGCCGTGCTGTTCCTTTCCGGTGGGCAGCCGGTTTTCGGCGAGGTTGGCCGCGGTGGTCTGGTCGCCGAGCAGCTCGAGCAGGGCCACAAGGCAGAGGAAGCTGACCGTCACGATGGTGCCCAGCTCAAAGCGGATGCCGAAGTGCAGCGGCTGCGGCACCCGGAGCCACGCGGACTGGATCATTTCGGAAAAATCCAGCTTCCCCATAAAGCCGTAGACCGCCGTCATGACGACCATCGAGACGAGCGCGGCGCATTTTTGCAGGAGCCCCTTCGTAAACCGCTGGAGGAAGAGGGTCAGCAGGATGGTGCCGCCGGCCAGCAGGTAGTTGCTCAGGGAGCCGTAGTCGGCGCTCCCGGTGCCGCCCGCGCAGTAGCCGATCGCCACGCCGCACAGGCTGATGCCGAGGATCGCCACGATCGTGCCGGAGATGTAGGGCTTTACCAGCTTTGCAATTTGCTTGTAGAGCCCGCCCCACACGATCAGGCAGACGACGCTGCCGACCAGGCAGGCGCCCGTGAAGGTGTCGAGCCCGTGCTGGGCGGCGATGGCGATGCCCGGCGCCACGAAGACGAAGCTGTTGCCCAGAAAGACCGGCAGCCGCGCGCCGACGGGACCCGCGCCGATCGATTGGAGGATGCTGGCGATGCCCGCGACAAACAGGCAGGCGGCGATCAAAATGGTGATCTCCGAGGCCGGCAGGCCGATTCCGCCGCCGATCAGCAGCGGGATCGGGACCGTGTTCAGCAGCAGCACCGGCAGATGCGTAAATCCAAGGGCGATCGCTTCCCGCAGGGGGGGACATTCGTTGAGCCCGTAGCCTTTTGGAATTTTCTTAAACATTCTGTTTCCTCCTTACTCACGAGAAACTCGTGACACACACAGAAATCAGCTTTCCAGTGCCCTCCGCGGGAATTCGCGCGCAGACCCGCTGATGAAAATGGAATGTAACAAATGCACTTGTTACATTTACAAAATACCACATTGCCAAAAGGCTGTCAATCGTTACATCGACAGAAATAAACCGGGATTTGTTGTGTAAAACGCTTGAAACGGAGCAAATTTTTTAAAATTACCACCCGCCGGCTGAACGAGTGGATGGGGTCGCTTGCGCTGGAACTGATGTAACATAACGATGTTACCGGGATGTGTTTCACTGATTATTCGGAAACTTCACGCGGAATACTTGATGAAAAGGGATTGCTGTGCTAAGATGGAAAAAAAGACAGGATGCGTCCCAGAAACGGCAGGTGAGGCTTTTGAATATCCGGGAGATCGCACGGCAGGCGGGGCTTTCCATCGCCACCATTTCCCGCGTCATCAACCATCCCGAGACCGTCGCGCCCGAGACGAGGGAGCGCGTTTTGGGGATTTTGGAGTCCTGCAACTATTCGCCCAAGCTGGCCGCCAAGCCGCCCAGGAAAAAAACCGGCGCCGTCGTCCTGATCGTCCCGGTCCTGCCGCGGTATTACGGCATTCTTGCCGGCATCCGCCAGGTCCTGCAGGCCAACGGCTACCAGCTGACGATCTGCGAGACGAGCGGCTTTCGGGGCGGGGAGAACGGAAGCATCCGCGCGGTCGCGGCCTCCCGGCCGGACGGCGTGATCCTGGTGCGCGGCTCCGAAGCCCCGCCGGAGCTCGGGCCGCTCCGGCAGGCGGGGATTCCCGTCGTCCTGGTCGGGAAGTGCGCGGACGCGGAGAGCGAGAACAACTGCAGCATCAACTTCCAGGACGCCGCCGCCAAGCTCACCGCCCACCTGATCGACATGAAATACACCCGTATCGCGCTGGTGCAGACCGAGGCGGACTATCCGGAAAAGCCGCAGATCACGGCGGGCTTTTTGCAAGCGCTCGCGGCGGGCGGCCTGGACGCGGGCGGCTGTCCCATTTTGGAGACGGAGGACAGCGTCCGGGGCGGGTACATCGTTTTAAAGGAGATGCTCGCGGAGGGGGAAGCCCTGCCGCAGGCGTTTTTTGCCGCCGATGACGGCATCGCGGTCGGCATCATGAAGGCGGCGCAGGAGGAGAAGCTCGCGGTTCCCCGCCAGCTGGCGGTCGCCGGCTTCACGGACTCCGAGATGGCCACGGTCGTCTGCCCGGCGCTCACCACGGTGGAGCATCCGTATGAGCGGCTGGGGACGGTGGCGGCCCGGCGGCTGATCGACCTTATCGAGAACAGCGAGCTTTACGACATCGAAACGCAGGAGATCGTGCTGAAATCCAAGCTGAAGATCCGCAAATCCTGCGGCAATAAGAAGAATATCTATGAGCAGTTCGAGTGAGGGGAGGGGAAGCGGTATGTGCACAGCGGTGGATTTTATGGGCCTGCCCCTGAAAAACCCGGTCATCGTGGCGGCCGGTCCCTGGTCGCGGGACGCCGCGTCGATCCAAAAGGCGATCGACGCGGGGGCGGCGGCCGTCGTCACCGAAACCATCACACTGGAAAAGAGCCAGCTTCTCCGGCCGCGCATCTACCGGCAGGAGGGGCGGCTACTCAATACGACGCTCTACAGCACGCTGTCCTTCGAGCAGCTGGAGCGGGAGCTTTCGCAGGTCCGGAAGGGGGACAGCTTTCTGATCTGCAACATCCGCGGCGGCACCCCCTCCGAGCTGGCCTACACCGCCACGGCGGTGGAGCGCTTCGGCGCGGACGCGCTGGAGCTCTGTTGCTTCACCCCCATCGGGACCAAGATGGAGAACCTCGCGATCCATCCGGATGAGATCTACGAGATGATCCGGCAGGTCACCCAAAAGGTCTCCGTCCCCGTGATGGTGCGGCTGCCCCACCACGCGGCGTCCTCCCGGGAGTTCGTCCAGGCGGTGGAGCGCGCCGGGGCGAAGGCTGTCAGCGCGATCGAAACCCTCTCCGGGCTCATCGGGGTGGACGTCGAGCGCGGCCGCTCCCGGACGCCCACGATCGGCGGGTATTCCGGCCCGCATATCCGTCCGGTTTCGCTGGCGGCGACCGCCATGCTCAGCCAGCTGGCGGACTGCCAGATCGCATCGATGGGCGGGGTGGAGGACGCGCTCAGCGCGCTGGAATTCCTCATGCTGGGAGCTTCGGTGGTCCAGCTGGGCTCAGCGGTCCTGCTGGGAGGATACGGGCGGATTACCCGGACGGTGGAGGATCTGGAGGCGTGGATGCGGGTGCACCGGTATGGCTCGGTCGAGGAGCTGCGCGGGATCGCGCTGGACTCCCTCTCCCCCTTTGAGGAGATCCTCACCCGCCGTCTGCATGCCTCGCTGGATTCCCCCTGCGGGCAAAGCTGCGGGGAGGGCGGCTGTCCCTGCGTCACCGCCTGCCTCGACGGCGCGGTCGTCCGGGAGGGAGACCGCGTCCGGGTCGTCCGGGAGCGGTGCTCCGGCTGCGGGCTCTGCGTTTCGCTCTGCCCCGGCGGACATTTTTCCCTGCGGAAATAGGCGCACATACCAAAAAGAGGCCGCTGAACCTGTTCAGCGGCCTCTTTTGATATGGGTTGCCTTATGGATTGACGAGCGCGGGCCCGTCCCCTCCCTCCACCCAGGCGAAGATCTCCCAGATATTGCGTTCATAGTCGAGGAAGTAGGCGGCGCGCGAACCAAATCCGAAGGTCTCGGGCTTGCTGATGCAGACCACTCCCTTGGAGGTGAAATCCTCGTAGATTTCGTCCACGTCCTCCACCCGCGGGACCTTGATCGCGGTCATGAAGTTGTGCGCCTCATCCATGAGGTTCTGCTCGCCCATGATCTCGGCGACGGCGTCCCGCGCCCAGATTGCGATCGTCGCGCCGCGGAAGGAATACTCGATAAAGTTGGGGTTTTCCACTGTCGGCTGGATCCGCTTCGGCTGGAATCCCCACTTGTCCTCAAAGAATCGGCGGGAACCGTCAAAGTCCTTCGGGAAAAAACAGATGGCTTCAATGTTGTCCAGTTTTTCAACCGCGCTCATAAAATTGCTCCTTTATATTTATTTTTACCGCGTGGTTATGCGGCCGGGTACCTGGTGCCTGGGGCGGGCGGAAGCGCCCGCCGTCACAGGGAGGAGAGCTGCCGGAAAGCGCCGCCGCGCAGGGAGGCGTACACCTCCCGGTAGACGCGGTGGAGTCGGCGGTAGGTCTCGGCGTTTTCCGGGATCGGCAGCACGGTATGCGAGATGTGCACCATTTCGCGCGCACCCTCCCGCACGTCGGCGAAGAGGCCCGCGCCCACCGCGCCGATGATCGCCGCGCCGACCAGCGTCGCGTCCGCGACGGCAAGCACCTTGACTTCCGTGGCGAACATGTCGGCGATGATCTGCCGCCAGAGGCGGGATTTCGTGGCGCCCCCCGTGATGGCGAGAGAACGGATGGAGACGCCGGATTCCCGCATTGTCTCGTACATGTCCTTCGCCTCGAGGGTGATCCCCTCCATGACGGCGCGGAGCAGGTCGTTTTTGGTGCTCGAGAAGGTCAGCCCCGCGAAGACCCCTCTGGCGTCGGGGTCCCAGTTGGGATACCCGCTTCCGGTCAGGTGGGGAAGGAAGACGACCCCGTTTGAACCGGGCGGGCTTTGTTCGGCGCGGATATCCATCAGCCGGTAGGCGTCCGTGCCGGTATCTTCCGCGCGGGCGCATTCCGTCTCCGCGAGGACGTCGCGCGCCCACCGATAGGCGCTCGCCGCCCCGAGCTGGTTGGCCTCCAGCTCGCAGATGCCGAAGGCGGGGGAGAGCGGGGCCATCAGGCCGGCGGTCTTGCTGAGGTCGAGGGACTGCGCGCCCGCCACGAGAAAACCGGAGGTGCCGAGAGTAAGGGAGGCCATGCCGTCGCTCACAACGCCCGCGCCGATGGCGGCGCACTGCTGGTCGCCCGAACCGGCGATCAGCGGCAGCCCCTCCGGAAGCCCGGAGCGGGCGGCGGCCGCGGCTGAGACCGAGCCGATTCGCGCGCCGGATTCCACGAGGGGCGGCAGCTTTGCACGGTCGATACCGGTCGCCGTCAGGATGCGGTCGGACCAGCCGCGCGCGGCGAAATCCACCAGCCCCAGCGTGCAGGCGGCCGTCAGCTCGGCGCGCAGCTCCCCGGCGCCGAACCGGTAGGACACATAGTCCCCGAGGTGTACGATCCACCTCGCGCGGCGGTATGTATCCGGGTCGTTTTTCAAAATCCAGACGAGCTTATGGATGGCGAAGGGAGGCGAGACGGGCATCCCGCTGATGCGGTAGAGTTCGCCGGGATCGATCCGTCCGGCCGTTTCGTCGATCGTCTCCGCCGCGCGCTGGTCCTGCCAGCCGTAGAGACGGCGGTCAATCATCTGCATTTCATCGTCCAGGAAGCCGAACGTCGACCGCTGGCAGGAAAAACTGGCGCAGGCGAGCTGGGAGGGGTCGACGGCCGCCGCTTCCACGGCGCGCCGGCAGGCCTCAAAGGTCTTTTCGACGATCTCCTCCGAATCCTGCTCCACCCATCCGGGGCGGGGATAGGCGGCGCCGTATTCCCGGTACCCCTGCCCCGCCACCGAGCCGTCCGTCCCGATGATCATCGCTTTCGCGCCGGTGGTGCCCACGTCGATTGCCGCGATATAATGTTCCAAACAGAGCTTCTCCTTTCCCGGCCCGTCAGAGGAGGCCGATTTCCTTCATCTGGTCGTACGCGTCGATGATCTGGCCGGACGCCCGCGTCCCGATGAGTTCCGCCCCGGCCTTGATGAAGGCGTAGGCGTTCTGGGGACGCGGGAATTTGACGCCGGCCACCTTCAGCCTGACCCCGGTGCCCGTGAGCGCCTTTTTCATGACAAGGAACTGGTCCATGCTGGGGCCCTCGTACTGTCCGGTGGAGGTTTTCGCGTAGTCCAGTCCCGCCTCGGCGATGAGCCCGCATACCCGCGTGATCTCCTCATCCGTCAGGAAGCACACTTCCAGGATGACCTTGGTCAGCGCGTCCTTCCCGGCGATGCGCTTGAACGCGTCCAGCTCCGCCTTCGTCACGTCGTAGCGGCCGTCGCGGACCGCCCCGACGTTGATGATCAGGTCGAGGGTGTTGCAGCCCGCCCGGAGCGCCTCCTCCATCTGGGCGATCTTTACGGGCAGGGGGGAGGCCCCGAACGGAAAGTCGATTCCCGTTCCGATCAAAAGGTCGCTCCCCGCCAGCTCCTCCCGGACGACAGGGGTCCAGTAGCTGGTCGCGGAATAGAACGCCGCGCAGTTGTAGGCGCGCGCGGTGCGGCAGCCCTCCCGGATCTCCCGTTCGCAGGCGTTTTTGGGGAGCACGCTGTGGTCGAACAGCTTGCCGAGTTCCTTTTTGGAGATGTGCGCAAGATCAACCATTCCGAATCCCTCCAGCAATCAGTAGGCTTTTTCAAGCAGGCGGGTGATGTCGGCGGCGTCCAGGGTCTGATAGTCGTTATCCAGCCCCACGCCCATATAGGCGACCGTCGCCTCGGCGATCGCGCGCACGTCCGGGCCCACCCCGACCTCGCGCAGCGTCTTGTCGAGCCCGATATCCCGGAGCAGCGCCCTGATCTCATCGATCGAGCCGGCCAGCAGTTCCTCGTCGGAGCGGCCCTCCGTCTTAGCCGCGGGGTTCAGCAGCTTCCCGACCACCTTGTATTTGTCCGGATTGGAGCGCATGTCGTACTCGTAGACGACCGGCGCGAGCGCCGCCAGGAATTCGCCGTGCACGACGTTGTCGATGCCGCCAGCGGCATGGGCGACGGCATGGCAGTTGGTCACGCCGCCCATCGAGATGGCGATGCCCGCCAGCGTGTCCGCCAGCGCCATCTGCGAGCGGGCCTCGAGGCTGCCGTCCTGTATGACCGCCTCGCGCAGGTATCTGCCGACTATCGAGATCGCCCGCTCGGCGTAGAGGTCGGAGATGGGGGTGGACATGCGGCTGGTGTAGGCCTCAAGCGCGTGGCAGAAGACGTCGAAGCCGGTGCTCGCCGTAATCCTCGGAGGCAGGCTGAGCATGAGCTCGGGGTCGATAATCGCGTGCCTGGCCCAGGTGTAGTCGCAGCCGAAGCCGGGTTTTTCCTTTGTTTCGGGGTTGGTGATGACCACATACTGGGTCACGTGGCTGCCGGTGCCCGACGTGGTGGTAACTGCAACGACCGGTAAGGTCGCGCCCGTGATCGCCTGCCGTCCGCCGCTCGGGGTAGGGGCGAAGTCCCAGATCTTTCCCCGGTGCCCCGCCGCAATTGCGATCCCCTTGGCGGCGTCGATCGCGCTGCCGCCGCCGAGGCCGATCAGGACGTCGACGCCGCTGTCCATGGCAAGCGCCGCGGCCCGGTCGACATCGACCGAGAGCGGGTTGGGGCTGATATCGGTGAACGCCACCGACGCGACACCGCTGTCCGAAAGGATTTTTTCCAGCCGCGCGAGCAGGCCGTTTTCCCGGAAGAAGGGCCCAGTCGTGACGATCATCGCCTTTTTCCCATACTGCTTTACAACTTCTCCGGCCTCCCTGATTTTCCCGGGGCCAAAGGTGAGCCTGACCGGCGTGTTCCAATTGAATTCCATGGTGTTCCTCCTAAAGCTGGGATGTGTTTGCGCGAGCAAAACATCCTCTGGTTTGTGGACGGCCCCGCGGTTCAGTCCTCCGGCCGGAGGAGCTCCCGCGGGCCGTACCGCGCGAGTACCCGTTCCCCGGCCTCCCGCGCGGCCTCCATGATCCGTTTCCGGTCCACGCGGCAGAGGCTGCGGTCGCGCATGACCGCGCGCCCGCCGATATAGCTGTCGCGCACGTCCTGCCCCGTCACGCTGTAGGCGAGGGTGGAGAGGACGTTGTCGTAGTGGCCGAGGCGCAGCGGGCAGAGGTGGGGCGCGTCGGTATCGATCGTGATGAAATCGGCGCGCTTGCCGACTGCAATGCTCCCGAGCTCCTTTTCCAGCCCAAAGACCCGCGCCCCCTGGATGGTGGCCATCTCGAGCGCCTGCCGTGCGCTGACCGCGCGGACGCCGCCCGTGATCGCGTGCAGGAGCAGGATCCCCTTGATCTCGCGGAAGAGGTCGTTGCTGTTGTTCCACAGCCCGCCGTCGGTGCCGAGCCCGACCGGGACGCCCGCGGCGAGGTAATCGGGGATCGGCGCGACCCCGTCAGCGATCTTCATCTCGCAGAGCGGGGTGTTGACGACGCGGAAATCGGCCCTGCCGAGCATCCCAACCTCCTCCCGGTCCACCTGCACCGCATGGGAGCCGATGATGGGGGCGATATCGAGAAGCCCGCGCTCCTGGAGGTAGCGCACGGGGGTTGTGCGGAAATGCTCGGCGATGTGGCGGGATCGCCAGTCGGTCTCGGCGAAATGCTGGGTAATGAGCACCCCGCTGTCGCGCGCGAATTCCTCGATCAGGCGCAGTTGCTCCTCGTCGAAAAATTCCTCCGAAAGGCTGCTGACGACGGGCAGGATGCCCTGTTCCCGGCACTCCGAAAAGAACGCCGCATAGTCCTCCCGCAGGGCTTTTGCCCCGCCGGCGGCGAGACGGTCCTGGATGTCGTCGGAGACGCCGCCCCGGATTCCCGTTTCGGCCATCGCCCGTATCGAGTCCTTCCCGAGGGAGGTGTACTCGTGCTCGAGGAGGAAGGTGGTGCCGGACATGATCGCCTCGATATAGGTCAGCTGGCGCGACCAGAAGAGGTCCTCCTTCGTGAGGTCCTCCAGGAAGTAGCGGCGCGGCTCGTAAATTTCGTTCTGCTCCAGCAGTGTGAGGCCGTCCCCAAGCCCACGCAGGACGGTCATGTCGCCGTGGACGTGGCCGTTGACCATGCCGGGGAAGATGATTTTGCCCGCCGCGTCGACGCGCTCCCGCGCCTCGCCGGGGAGCGCGCCCTCGCATACCGCGGCAAACCGTCCGTCCGTCACGCCGATGGAGCCGACGAACGGCCGGCAGCCGGGCTCCATCGTGACGATGATGCCGTTTTCAAGTTTCAGATCAAACATGCGACCCCTGCCTTTCAATGGCGGAAGCGGCGGGGAACCCGGGGCTCCCCGGCCGCTCCCGTCCTTTGGTTCGTTTAGGCCTTCGCGGAGGCCTCGTCGTCGACCACCTCGCCGTAGATCACCGGCTCGGGGTTTTCGCCGCGCTTGAGCGCGGGCAGGTAATTGTCAAAGAAGTCGTGGAAGAGGCGCATGATCTCCTTGCGGTTTCCGATGATCAGCGTGACCGTCAGCAGGATGAAGACGGCGCTGATGAGGTCCTGCAGGGCCCAGATCGCGGCGACGTCCAGCGTGGAGAGGAAGACCAGCGGCAGGACGTAGTAGCAGATGTGGGCGTATTTGAGCACGGGCGTCAGCCGCCGCTTGCCCAGACAGAAGTTCAGCGACTTTTCGCAGGAATAGAAGAGCGCGATGATCGTCGTCCAGACGAAGAAGCCCAGGATGATCGCCATCAGGTAGGCGCCCCACTCGCCGTAAGCCATGCGGAAGGAGATCGTGGAGAGCTGGCCGCTGGTGATGTCGCCGTAGTCGATGTAGGAGTTGGTGATGATCAGGGTGAGCGCGGTCATCGTGCAGATGACGATGGTGTCCACGAAGATTTCGCCCCATGCCCACGCGCTCTGGCGGACCGGATGGTCGGTCCTGGCCGGGGCGTGCAGGACGATGCCGAGCCCGGTGCCGGCGTCGTTGGAATACATCCCGCGCGCGAGGCCGTAGCGGACCGCGTCGCGGACGGTGGCGCCCGCAAAGCCGCCGATGCCGGCGATCGGGGTAAAGGCGTGGGAGAAGATCGAGCCGAAGGCCGCGGGGATCCGGTCATGGAAAATGACCAGGATGCCGACGCAGGCGACGATATAGAGGATCGCCATGAAGGGGACGGCCTTTTCCGCAACGGCGGAGATCCGCTTGAGGCCGCCGGCGACAGTGATGAACACCGTGATGCCGAGGAAGGCGAGGATGAAGCGCTTGTCGATGCCGAACGCCTCGTGGATCGAGTTGGTGAACGCCTCGCTCTGGGTCAGGTTGGACCAGGGCCCGGAGATGACGCACCACAGGCCGACCAGGAAGCCGCCGACCTTCCAGCCCATGGCGTCGCGCACGACGAACGCGCGCTCGCACATGAACTCGTTGGAGGATTTATACCGGACGCGGTATCGCTGCCCGAGGATAATCTCGGCCGCCTTGGTGGACATGCCCACCAGTCCGGCGACCCACATCCAGACGATGGCGCCGGGGCCGCCCATCGTGACCGCCGTCGCGACGCCGGCGATGTTCCCGACCCCGACCGTGCTGGCGAGCGCCGTACATCCGGCCGCGAAGCTGGAGATGGTCCCCTCGCCTTTTTCCCCCTTCTTGAAGAGCTTGCCGATGGAATTCTGGAACATGAACTTGAGGGAGAACTGGTATTTGAATTTGAACTTGATCGTCATGTAGATACCGATGCCCAGCAGGGCGATCGTCATCGGGGTCCCCCACAGGAAATTGGCGACCGCCTGTATGCCGTTAACCAGGAAATCCATTATCTTTCCTCCTCATCTGATCTGTCAGGTGAATACGTCCAATGCGGAATTGAATTCGGAAATCAGGTCGTCAATGTCCTCCGTTCCCACCGAGACGCGCAGCAGCCCCTCGTGGATTCCCATCTTGAGGCGGATTTCCTCGGGCACGCCGTAGTGGGAGGAGGAAACCGGATGGGACATGCTGGTGCGCAGGCCGCCCAGCGTGGTCAGGTATTTGACGAACTGGAGACGGTGCAGGAATTCGTTGATCTTCTCCCGGTCGTCCGCCACCGAAAAACTCAGCATCGCCCCGCAGCCGTGGGGGAACATCCGCTTGGCCAGCTCCCGCTGCGGGTGGGTGTCGAGGCTCGGATGGTTGACGCGCCGTACGTGCGGATTTTTAAGCAGCGCCCGGGAGAGCAGTTCGGCGTTTTCGATCTGCTTTCTGACGCGCAGGCCCATCGTGCGGACGCTGCGCAGGCAGAGCCACGAGGACACCGGGTCCGCGCAGCAGCCGGTCAGGATATACTGGTTGCGCAGCTCCGCGCCGATCTCGGGATCGTTGTAGGTGATGGAGCCCGCCGTCAGATCGCTGTGGCCGCCGAAATACTTGGTGAGGCTGTGCATGACAAGGTCCGCGCCGTGCTCCAGCGGCTTGATGACGAACGGGGTGGTAAAGGTGCTGTCCACCATCAGGACGGCGCGCGCGCCGTGCGCGACAGCCGCGACCTCGTCCAGGTCCACCAGCGTGGTGAGCGGATTGGAGATCACTTCGGTGTAGAGGACCTTTGTATTGGGCCGGATCGCCTTGCGGATTTCGTCCGGGTTGGTAAAATCGGCATAGCTTGTCTCAATCCCGTACCGGGGGAGGATGTTGTCCATCAGGTCGATCGTCTCGCCGTAGAGCGAGCTGTTGGCCAGGATGTGATCCCCCTGTTTGGTGCAGGTGTGCAGGGCAAGGTTGATAGCCGCCATGCCGGAGGAACAGACGAAGGTCTTCTGCCCGTTCTCCAGGTAGGAGATCGCCTTGCCCAGCGCGTTGCGGTCGGGGTTTGCGATCCGGTTGTAGACGTAGCCGTCCGCGTCCACCGTTTCGACGAGCTCGTGCAGGTCGCCCATGGCGTAGGCGCTGGCGAGGAAAATCGGGGGCGCGTCCGCATGCAGGACGTCCCCGTCCAGCTCGTCTCCCGCGTAAAGAAGCCCGGTATCGTCTTTCATTTGGTTCATCATAACTCACCTCAAAAATTGGTATCGCCGGTGTCCGGTGAATGGTTCCGTGCCGTCCGGGGCCTGTCGCGACCAGGCCCGACGGTACAGGGGATTTTAACAGTTGCCCGCTTGACGACCTCATTGTAGACCTTGACGCTACGTAAAGGTCTATTCACGTTTTGTTGGAGAATCGAACAAAATATTCTGTAGATTTAGCCAATTATTGATCAAACAAGCCAATACAACCCGCGTGTGGGAAACACAAAACGGTCGGCCTGGCAGGGCTGTCTCAAACGTCAACAATCCTGTCAGGCCGGCCGTCCGGCGGGCCGCGGAACCTTTGGTTCCCGTTTTTTCAGAGGAGGATCTGGATTTCGTACTCCGCCCGCTCGTACTCCTTAAGGTTGTCCTCATACTCGTTGGCGATGACGAGCGTGTGCGGGGGCGGCTCCCGAATGTAGTCCCGGATGCGGTGGGTGTCGATGTCGTCGAGGAAAATCCGCGAGCGAAAGCAGAGGTACTCCCCGGCGGGCAGGCTGCGGATGCCCGGGGAGAGGACGGCGGGCTTCTCCCGGAGGTAGACGAAGTAGCCAGCCTCCAGAAAGCGGCCCTCGAGCATGGCGTCGAAATCCATCAGGAAGCCGTATTGGCGGCGGTAGGCGAGGCGTTCCTCCTGCTTCCGGCTCTTCAGGGCGGCCAGCCGCACCGCCTTTTCGTCGACGGGCTCCCCCGCGAAACAGGGGGTATTGAGGATATACCGCTCCTCCAGATGGACGCGGTAAAACTCCTCGGGCGGTCTGCCGGAGGCCCCGTAGGTGAAGTATTCGATATACCACTCGATGTCCCGCAGGATTTTTTCCGATTCCTCGATGGCGCGCCGCTGTTTTTCCCGCTGCTCGTTGAGGTGGGAGAGCAGCGTTTCCACGCTTCCCGAGAGGATGACCTCCTTGATGCTCTCGAGCGACAGGCCGAAGCTCTGCAGGTACTTGATGCGGTCGATGTAGTGGAACTGCTTGAAGGAATAGTAGCGGTACCCGGTGTCCGGGTCGGTGTAGGAGGGGGAGATCAGCCCCATGGAATTGTAGTAGCGCAGGGTGCGCGTTGTAATGCCCATCAAGGCCGCGGTTTCGCCAATGGTATACAATTCTTTCATAACGCACCTCCGTTGTTAAATCAACCTGACATGATTATACCAATACGATCATATATTGTGCAAGTATGATTTTGTGCATATAAATCTCTTGACAAGTGGGCCCGCAGACGCTACTATATTTGTATATACAGGAACGTTCAAGTAAGGGCGGAGAGGGAGGCTGCCGCGCCGGGGACGGTTCCTGTCTATCCCGCTTGCACGCCAAATGCCTGTCTACAGGCGTTTGGCACGACCCTGTCCGCTTGCTTGACATTGTCCAGACACGTAATATAATGAAGGAGGATACATAAAAATTTCCAACTGCTGATAAAGCGTCGGAAACCGGAGGGAAAGTATGGTACTGGACAAAAACAGCCCGAAGCCGCTGTACGCGCAATTGGAGGACATCCTGCGCACCGCGATCCTCAACAAGGAATGGGAAGTGAATCATGCCATCCCGTCTGAGATTGAACTCAGCCGGATGTACAGCATCAGCCGGATGACGGTGCGCGCCGTCATTACCCAGCTGGTGAACGAAGGGATGCTCTACCGCGTGCAGGGGAAGGGCACGTTTGTCGCCGAGCCCAAAATCTCCACGAAATCGCTGGCCTACATGGGCGTGCGCGAGCAGCTGGAACGGATGGGCTATCAGACCTCGACCCGCCTCGTCCGCTTCGAAACGGTCAGGGCGAACGCGCACATTGCCGGAAAGCTGGGGATCACCCGTGGGGACGAGGTCGTCTTCATCGAACGGGTGCGCCTGGTCGAGGGCTGCCCGCTCAGCCTGCATCTCTCCTACCTGCCGAAGGCCATGTGCCCCTCCCTCACGGAGGAGTACCTGGAGACCGAGCAGCTCTGCGTGATCGTGGAAAAACAGTTCGGACTGAAGGCCGCCGCGGTTTCCGAATCGCTCGAATCGGTGCTGGCCACCGAGGAGGAGGCGGAGCTGCTGGAGATCGACCGAAGGTTTCCTCTCCTGATGCTTGAGGACGTCAACAAGTCCCCGGCTGGGCGCATCTTTGAATACAGCAAGGTGCTCTTCCGGGGGGATAAGATCAAACTCCATTTTGAATACGAAACCAAATAATCAGGCATTCGGCCGCGGTATGCCGCAGGGAGAGCGGGAAACAGCCGCGTTCCGCCTGCCGGAAAGCGAGGCTGTTATGAACGGCAATCTGTTTGTCCGCGTTTTGAGGCGGGCGAGGGAGTCCTCGACCGCCTGTGCATCCATCAACATCCTCAACTACAACACCGCGCGCGCGGTCATCCACGCGGCCGAACGGGCGGGGCGCCCGGTAATCCTGCAGCCCTCCGTCGGTACGGTGCGGCGCTATGGGGTCTCCGAAATGTTCCGGATGATCGACGGGCTGCGTTCGGCGGCGTCCGTCCCCGTCGCGCTGCATTTGGACCACTGCAGGGACGAAGAACTGGCGCGCGCCTGCGCCGATGCCGGATGGGACGCGGTCATGATGGACTATTCCGCGCTGCCGCTGGAGGAGAACATCCGGAAGACCCGTGAAATGGCCGCGTACGCGCACCCGCGCGGCGTTGCGGTCGAGGGGGAGGTGGGCGTCATCTTGGGCGTGGAGGAGGAGGTCTCGAGCAAGACCGCCAGCGCCGCGTCCTATGAGGACACGCTCGCCTTCATCGAAGGGGCGGGCGTGGATGCCATCGCGCCCTCCATCGGGACGGCGCACGGGCTGTATACCGGCGTGCCGGCGCTCAATTTCGGGCTGGTGGAGCGGCTCGCCGCGCAGCCGGTCCCCATCGTCATCCATGGCGGCACGGGGCTGCCCGCGGCGGATTTCCGCCGGCTGATCGCCCTCGGCGGCGCGAAGATCAATCTTTCCACCGCGCTCAAGCAGGTCTATCTCGGGGAGTCCCGCAGACAGCTTGAGAACCCGGACGTCGCCCCGGTCGCCTTCGACGAGGCGGTCGAGAACGCGGCCTCCCTGCTGATGGAGAAGTTCATTCGGCTGTTCGCCGGGGAGGACGTCGAGCTGTGAAACCTGTCACGGTAGGCCCGGCCGGCCGGGCAGCTTACGAATGCGACCTGCACAGCCACACGACCCGGTCGGACGGGAACGACACTCCCCGGGAGTCGATCGACCGCGCGGCGGCGCGCGGGCTCAGGGTCCTCGCAATCACCGACCACGACGTCCTGCCGCCGGCGGAGGTATCCCTCCCCGACGGGAGCGTCCGGGAAATCCACGCCTATGCCGGGGAGCGGGGCGTCTGCCTGCTGCGCGGCATCGAGTTTTCCTGCGAAACGGAGATTCAGGACGTCCACATCGTCGGCCTCGGCTGCGACTGGGAGGGGCCGGATATGGCCCGGGAGGTCGCCCGCATCGCGGAGAGCAAGTCGGGCTCCTACCTCGAGCTCATCCGCAGGCTGAACGAACGGGGCTACCGGATCGACCTCGCGGAGCTGCTCGCCGCGGGCGGGCGGGAGATCCCCGTCGCGGAGCTGCAAAAGAAAGCGATTTTTGACTACATGGCGGCAAAGGGGTACGTCTCCGCCTGGAGCGAGGCGAAGCTCCTGGTCCGGGAGGACCCCGCCCTCAATGTCGAGCGGGAGAAGCCCGGCGCGCTGCGGATCATCGAGGCGATCCACCGCGCGGGCGGGACGGCGATCCTCGCGCATCCCTATCTGATTGACGAGCAGGTCCGCTTCCAGGGGGAGCGGATCGGGCGGTGGCGGCTGATCGAGCGGCTGGCCGGGGCTGGGCTCGACGGCATGGAGGTGCGCTATACCTACGATAAGACGACCTGCAAGGACCGCCGCCCGCCGGAAGCGATCTGGGCGGAGGTGCGGTCGCGGATGCCGGAGGGGCTGTTTGTCTCGGGCGGCTCCGACTATCATGCTGATTACAAGAAAGGACAGGACAATCCGCGCGACCTCGGGGAATGCGGGCTGACAATGGAAGAGTTTTTATCCGTCCCCGTCTTCGCGCGCCTGTACCGGACGGGAGGTTAAGATGAAAGAGATTGTGGAGATCAGATGGCACGGCCGCGGCGGCCAGGGCGCAAAGACGGCGTCGCTGCTGCTTGCGGACGCAGCCTTCAACACCGGCAGGTATGTGCAGGGATTCCCGGAATACGGGCCCGAGCGGATGGGCGCGCCCATCACCGCCTACAACCGGATCAGCCGGGAGCGCTGCACGGTGCACAGCAACATCTATGAACCCGACTACGTTGTGGTGGTGGACGAGACGCTGCTCTACGCGGTCGACGTGACGAAGGGGCTCAGCGAAGAGGGCGCGGTGATCGTCAATTCGGACAAAAAGCCGGAGGAACTGCGTGGGAGCCTGCACGGCTACCAGGGAAAAATCTGTACGGTGGACGCGGGACGGATCTCGGAGGAGACGCTTGGAAAGAACTTCCCGAACACGCCGATGCTCGGCGCGGTGGTGAAGGTGAGCGGCGTCATCCCGGAAGAAAACTTCGTGAAGGACATGCGCCAGTCCTTCGCGCACAAGTTCGCCACCAAGCCCCAGATGATCGAGGGAAATATGCGGGCGCTTGTCAAAGCGATGCAGGAGGTGCTCATCGGGTGAATAGCAAACGAGCGGCGGAAATCCGGGAGGATATCCGCTGGCAGGAGATTACACCGGGCGGCGCGGTCTATGAGGGCGGAACCGCTTCGGCGGTGAAGACGGGGGACTGGAGGGTCATGCGCCCGGTCTTCCACGCGGATCGGTGCAGGCAGTGCCTTCTTTGCACCCCAACTTGTCCAGACATGGCTATTCCGGTAAAGGACGGTAAACGGGAGGATTTCGACTATTTCTACTGCAAGGGCTGCGGAATCTGCTTCAAGGTCTGCCCCTTCCAGGCGATCAGCTTTGAAAAGGAAACGCATCAGGAGGTGAACGGCGATGGGAATCCGTGAACGGCTCTCGGGGAACGAGGCGGTGGCATACGCGCTCAAGCAGATAAACCCGGACGTCATGGGGGCGTTCCCCATTACGCCCTCCACCGAAATCCCCCAGTATTTTTCCCAGTATGTCGCCAACGGGGAGGTCGACACCGCTTTTATCCCGGTCGAATCGGAGCACAGCGCCCTCTCCGCCTGCATCGGCGCGGAGGCCGCGGGCGCGCGCGCGGTGACGGCGACCTCCTCCTGCGGGCTTGCGCTGATGTGGGAGCTGCTGTATGTGGCGGCGTCCTCCCGCCTGCCGATCACCCTCGCGTGCGTCAACCGGGCGCTTTCGGGGCCGATCAACATCAACAACGACCACAGCGATTCGATGGGCGCCCGGGACAGCGGCTGGCTCCAGCTCTACGCGGAGACCAACCAGGAGGCGTACGACAACATGCTTCAGGCGATGCGGATCGCCGAGCATCCGGACGTGCAGCTTCCAGTCATGGTCTGCCAGGACGGCTTCATCACCAGCCACGCGATCGAGAATATCGAGCTGGTTGAAACCGACGCGGTCCGGGCGTTTGTCGGCCAGTACCGTCCGGAGCACAGCCTGCTCGGGCCGGAACCGATGTCGGTCGGTCCATATGACGTCCCCGCCTACTATATGGAGCACAAGCGCCACCAGGCGCAGGGGATGATCAACGCCAAACGGGTCATCCTGGATGTCGCGCGCGAGTTTGAGCGGATGACCGGGCGTGGGTACGGCCTCATCGAGACCTATCGGATGGAGGACGCGGAATGTGCGCTGGTGCTGATCGGTTCGTCGGCCGGGACCGCGAAGGCCGCGGTCGAACGCCTCCGCGCGGCGGGGAAGCGGGTCGGGCTCGTGAAAATCCGCGCCTTCCGGCCCTTCCCGGCGGAGGAACTCGCGGCGGCGCTCCAAAACTGCGGCGCCGTCGCGGTAATGGACAAGTGCGCGGGCTTCTCCGCGGCGGGCGGCCCGCTGTTCGCGGAGGTCTGCGCGGCCCTGTACGGCGCCGCGCCGCGTCCCCTGCTCGTCAGCTATACCTACGGCCTCGGCGGGCGGGATGTGACGGTGGACAGCATGGAGCGGGTGTTTGGAGAGCTCGAGGAGACGCTCCGGTCCGGAGCGGCGGCGGAGCCCTGCCGCTGGCTGGATGTGCGGGGATAAGGAGGAGAAAACATGTCATACAGCTTAAAGGAAGAACTGGCGAAACCCGAGCGGCTCTCGGGCGGGCACCGGATGTGCGCGGGATGCGGGTCCCCCATCGCGGTCAGGACGGTGCTGCGCGCCGTCAAACCGGAGGACCGGGCGGTCGTCTGCTGCGCGACCGGCTGTCTCGAGGTGTCCACGTTTTTATATCCGTATACGGCCTGGAAGGACAGCTTTATCCACAGCGCGTTTGAAAACGCGGGCGCGACCATTTCAGGCGTGGAGACGGCGTACGCCTCCCTCAAAAAGCAGGGCAAGGTGAAGGAAAGCTGCAAATTTATTGCGTTCGGCGGGGATGGGGGAACCTACGACATCGGCTTCCAGTCGCTGTCCGGCGCGCTGGAACGCGGGCACGACATGGTCTATGTCTGCTATGACAACGAGGCCTACATGAACACGGGAATCCAGCGGTCCTCCTCCACGCCGCACTTCGCGGACGCGACGACCTCCCCGGCGGGCCGGGTCGTCCCCGGGAAAACGCAGGAGAAAAAGGATTTGACCCGCATCGTCGCGGAGCACCACATCCCCTATGTCGCCCAGACGACCTTCCTCGGAAACTTCCGGGACATCAGCGAAAAGGCGGAGCGCGCGATTTACACGCCCGGGCCGGCCTTCCTGAACGTCATGGCCCCCTGCCCGCGCGGCTGGCGCTACCCCTCCGAGGAACTGATGGAGATCACCAGGCTGGCGGTGGAGACCTGCGTCTGGCCGCTGTTTGAGGTCATCGAGGGCCGGTGGGTGCTCAACTACCAGCCCAAGAACAAGCTTCCGGTCGAAGAGTACCTCAAGCGGCAGGGCCGGTTCAAGCACATGTTCGCACCGGGAAACGAGTGGATGATCGAGACCTGCCAGAAGGAGGTCGACCGCAGGTGGGAGCGGCTGTGCGCCGCCTGCAACGCGTAACCGCTCATTATGATACAAAAGGGCAGAGGGCCCGCCGGAAATTCCGGCGGGCCCTCTGCCGCGTGTTTATGCGATCGGGTCCAGCTTTTTGACCGTCAGGGTCGCGTTCGCGTTGCCGTTGATGATTGCGTCCAGATTGGCGGGAAGCGTCCGCAGGATCGCGATCGCCAGGTCCAGGACGTCGTTGGCGGCCAGCGTCACGATCGTCGAGCAGGAGAGCCTCGCGTCAAAGGTCAGTCCGGTGCTGCCGTCGGCGGATAGGGTCTGCGAGCCGCGGGTCTGCTGGATGATGGCGCCGTTCCTGCGCACGCCGATCGCGGCGTCCACCGCCTTATTGGCGTTCAACAGGACGTTGTAGTTGATTTCGTAGTCCCCCGGCTCGGCCACCATCAGGGAGTTCGCGGCGGGGTAAGCGACATTCCGGGCGGGCATCGGGGTGTTTAGGGAAACCGGGAGATAGGTGTCCGCCTGCGTAAAGAACAGGAGCTGGGTGGTGGCGTTGTAGAGACCGCCGTAGGCGGCAAGCCCGTTGTCGGCGGTTCCGGCGGGTCCTGTCGGTCCCTGGGGGCCGGTGCCGCCGGTCGCGCCCTGCGGGCCGACGGGTCCCTGTGGGCCGACGGGTCCCTGTGGACCGGCAGGCCCGGTGGGTCCGGGTCTGCATGGCGGAGGACAGCAGGGCGGCGGGGGAGGGACCGGACAGCACCGGGCGGAGTTGTTGGGGGCGCTGGAGTTTGGGTATATTGTCATGTGGCATCTCTCCGTAAAAATGGATTGGGAATTCTCCCATATCAGTCTATGGCGCGCCCAACCGAACCGTTCAAATTGCCGCCGGGAGCGGCGGAAGCGAAAGAAAAAGCGGCCCCGCAGTTTTGCGGGGCCGCTTTTGCGTCATGTGGAGGAGGTCTCCCCTGACGGGGCCTCCTTACTGGAGGTATTCCGGCATGGCTTCCTTGTAGTTGTCCTTGGTGACCATGATGCAGCTGACGGCGGTCTCCTTGGGGGGCTCCTCGCCGTTGACCATCATCATGATGTGCTCCGCGCTGATCCGCCCGACCTCGAGGGCGGAGAAATACGCGGCGGCCTTGAAGCAGGAGCCCTTTTCGAACTCCGCGGGGGCCAGATAGCCGCCGAGCCCGACGGTGCAGGAGCCGTCCGCGAGGCCGGCCTGCTCGATCGCGCGGGTCGCGCCGACGGTCCCCTCGTCCCCGGTGGTGAGGACCATCCACTTTTTGATCTGCGGATTGGCGACGATCACGCCGTTGGCGGACTGGAACGCGACGTTCAGGTCCATCTTATAGTCGGTCTTGAAGATGTGGTCCGCAGGGAAATCGGGGAGCATTTCGGCGATGATGTCGAGCTGGCCCTCCGAACGGGGGATGCAGCTGGTGACGGTGTCAGTGGTCATGATCATGATGCCGCACTCGGGATCGTCGACCAGGTTGTTTTCCTGCATGTAGTTGACCAGCCACTTCGCGCTCTCCTGGCCGATCATATAGGCGTCGATTCCAACCCAAGGCGCGATTTTGTTGCCCGCGTCGTCGATCAGCGCGTCATCGGCGGCCAAAACGGGGATGCCGGCCTTTTCGAGCTTCTCCACCGCGACCTGCGAAAGCGTCTGGTCGGGCGGGCAGCAGATGACGCCGTCCACCTTCTGTGCGATGACGGTGTCGACCATCTGGAGGAAGAGGTTGCCGTCGTCCTTGGCGTCGAGGTACATCCAGTCCTTGGCGCCGAGCTCCTTCACCTTTTCGCCGGCCGCCACGCCCTCATTGATAAACCAGGTCGCGTCGGCAAACTTGTAGATTCCGGCGATGACGACGTCCTTCTTTTCGGCGGGTGCCGGCTCTGCGGCATCGGGATGCGTTTCGGGGGCGGCCGCCGGTTCGGCCGCCGATGCGGAAGCGGGCGCGGGCTCCGCGGGGGCGGACTGTGCGCAGGAGGCCAGGAGGGTGACCGCCATTGTCAGTGCGAGCAGAATGGCCAATGTTCTTTTCATACTAGTTCTCCTCTCATTCATACCGATAATGACCACGCGGCAGAGCCGCGCTGACGACTTAGTTTGCGCCGGAACGCCCGGCCTCGATGCTCTGCATCAGCATCTTCTTCTGGTGCTTGTTTCGGCGGTAGAAGTCGAAGGCAAGCGCGATCAGCAGGAGCAGGCCGCGCGCCACGGTCTGCCAGTAGACCTGGACCTGCGCCATGATGAGCCCGGTGTTGAAGCACTGGAGGATCAGCACGCCGAGGATCATCCCGCCGACCGACCCCACGCCGCCGGACATCGCCACGCCGCCGAGGACCGACGCGGTGATCGCGTCGAACTCGAGCCCGCTGCAGGAGGAGGGCTGGCTGGACTGCATGCGCGCGGCGAGCAGTCCGCCGCCGAGCGCGGAGAGCCCCGCGCTGATCATAAAGAGGATGGTGGAGATCTTTTCGGGATTTAAGCCCGCCAGCCGGGCGGCGTATTTGTTTCCGCCCAGCACATAGACGCTGCGGCCGAAGAAGGTTTTGCTCAGGACGATCGCGGAGACGAGGAAGGCGAGGATCAGTACCAGCACCGGCAGATTGAAGATGCCGAGGACCTGCCTGGAGCCGATGTCGGTAAAGGATTTGTCTGAGATGAAGACCGGTTTTCCGCCGCAGAGGATGTAGCCCAGCCCCCGGAAGATCGACATGGCGGAAAGGGTGACGATGAACGGTTCCAGCTTGAGCTTGTTGACGCCCATCCCGTTTAAAAAGCCGATCAGCAGGCCGATCAGAACGACCAGCGGGAGGATCAGCATGCTCGGCACGCCCATTGTCAACAGAAGCCCCGCGACAACCGAGGAAAAGGCGGCGATCGAGCCGGGCGAAAGGTCGATCAGTCCCGCGATGATCAGATAGGTCTCGCCGATTGCCACGAGGCCGGTCAGGGACGCGGAGGTGAGAATGTTCAGTAGGTTCTGGGTGCTGAAATAGTTCTTGTTGATCACGGTAAAGACCACGACAATGACGAACAGGGCCACCATCAGGCCGATTTTTTCCACGAATCCGCTGTTTTTCAAAAACGATTTTCTCTTATCCATCGCTTAGTCCCCTCCCAGCATGGCGTACTGCAAAATGAGTTCCTCCGTGGCGTCCTTCCGGGAGACCTCGCCGGTGACGCGGCCCTCCCGCATGACGATGATCCGGTCGCTCAGCCCGATGATCTCGGGAAGCTCAGACGAAATCAGGATGACCCCCTTGCCCATCCGGGCATATTCGCAGATCATCTTGTAGAATTCCGATTTGGCCCCCACGTCGATCCCCTTGGTGGGTTCGTCCAGAATGATGACGTCGGGGTTGGTCTCGTGCGCGCGGGCGACGACCGCCTTCTGCTGGTTGCCGCCGGAGAGCTCGAGAATTTTTTTCTGCGCGTTCGGCGTCCGGATCTTAAACTGGCGGATTCCGCCCTCGATCAGCTGCGTCTCCCGTTTGGCGTCGATCAGCAGACAGGCGTTGCGCAGCCGCTTCAGCACGCTGATGGAGATGTTCATGCCGACCGAAAGGGTGGGGATGATCCCCTGCTCCTTGCGGTCCTCGGGGCAGAGGGCGATCCCGTTCGCGATGGCCTGCGCGGGCGAACGGTTTTCGATCTTCTTCCCGCCCAGCAGGACGGTCCCGGAGAGGGTCGGGTCGGCACCGTAGATCGAGCGCATGAGCTCGGTGCGCCCCGCGCCGACCAGCCCGGAAAAGCCCAGGATTTCGCCCCGATGCAGCTCGAAGGAGACGTTTTTCACATAGTAGTTGCAGAGGTCCCGCACCTCGAGAATGGTTTCACCGATGGAGTCGCTGCGCTCGAGAGACTGGAACAGGTCCCCGAGATCGCGGCCGACCATCATGCGGATAAGGTCCTGGTTGGTGCATTCCTGCCGGCCGACCTCCGCGACCAGCTGCCCGTCCTTGAAGACGATCACCCTGTCGACGATCTGTTCCAGCTCCTTCATCCGGTGGGAGACGTAGAATACGATCTTTCCCTGCGCGCGCAGCTTCCGGATGATGCGGAAGAGCACGCCGATCTCGTTGTCGGTCAGGCTGGCGGTGGGCTCGTCGAACGCGATGACCTTCGCGTTGCGGATGTAGGCCTTCATGATTTCGACCATCTGCTGATGGGCGGTGGAGAGGGTGCGCACACGGGCCGCCGGGTCGATGCTGACGCCGAATTCCTCGATGACCTTCCGGGTCTCCGCGAGCATCCGGTTATAATCGATCAAACGGTCCTTTCCGCGCGCCCAGCTCCCCAAAAAGACGTTTTCCGCGACCGTCATATCGAGGATGACCTGGCGCTCCTGATAGATGACGCTGATGCCCGCCTCGATCGCGTCCTTCGGGCAGGTGAAATGCTGCTCCCGTCCGTTGAGCAGCACCTTCCCGGAGGTCATGGTGTAGTCCCCGTTGAGGATTTTTAAGAGCGTGGATTTTCCGGCGCCGTTCTCTCCGACGAACGCGTAGACCTGCCCGCTTTCCGCACGGAATGAAATCCGGTCAAGCGCACGGACGCCCGGGAAATACTTGCAAATCTCCCGGAACTCCACGACGTTTTTGGCCGGGGATTTTTGGGCCTCTTCCTTCATTCCTCATCCCTCCATTCTGTCTGTCATACTTCAATAAAACCGGATCCCGCCGCCGGGCTCCGCCCCATGCGCGGGCCCCGCGCGGAAGGCGATCCACCAGGCGGACTGCCGCCCGCTTCCCACCCAGCCGGTGTCCGCCGCGCTGCGCTCGGCCAGGTGGATGGATTTCTGGGTGGAGGGCTCGGGCGCGATCTGCCATTCCTCCGGACCGCCGGCCCGCGCGTCCATCCAGATTCCCAGAAAGGGGAGCCGGTCGGGCGGGAAGGTGATCTCGACCGCGTAGCGGGATTTCGGCGCCCAAAGGGCGCACCAGCCTTTGGATACCGGCCGGGAAAGGACATATTTGCAGCCCATTCCCGCGGGAGGCATCCGGGTGAGGTCGAGAATTCCTCCGCCCTCCAGCGGAAGATTTCGGAGCGGGGCCTCCCGGACGCGGGAGGGGACAAACCCCTCGGCGCAGGCGATATCCGCTTTTGCCTCCCCGCCGGGCAGAAGAACCTCCATGCCCGGTTCCGCCCGGAAGAGCGGATGGGCGGCCCAGAGAAAGGGGAACCCCGGCCCTCCGGTATGCCGGACGCGGTAGTCCATCCGGACCGCCGGCCCGCTGAGGCGGATACGCTTTTCAAAGAAGCAGGGGAACCGGCGGCTGCGGTATTGCAGGCTTACGCCGTCCTCCATCCGCCGCGCGCTCAAAGTCCGGTACCAGACCTCCCCGTGGTCCGGCAGGCGGACCCGCCGCCCGTCCACCGTTTCAACGGCCGCCGCGGCGGCGTTGGGGAACATGTCGTCGATCCCGGCGCACTCCGCGCCTTCAAAGCGCAGCCCGCGGGGGACCGGGCGGAGGACGTCTCCGGGGCGCTGGTAGAGCAGCTCCCGGTCCGCGCGCTTATCAAAGAGGGAAGCGATGTTCCCGCCCCGTCCGGGGAGCACCAGCAGGCGCAGCGCCTCGTTTTCCAGCCGCAGGCAGGGGGCCTGCTTATAGCGGGCGGGGACGATCTTCACCGCCACCGCTAAACGAACATGTTCTCCGGCACGCACGCCAGCAGCGCGCCGCCGTCGATATCGATGGTCGCGCCGGTGATATAGGCGGCCTTGTCGGAGGCGAGGAAGACGATGCCGTCCGCGATTTCCGACGGGTCGGCAAACCGCTTGAGCGGGATGCGCGGCTCCGCGGACCAGATGGGATTCTGTTTGTCCCAGCCGATATCGGTGTAGCCGGGCTGTACGGTGACGACCCGGATGCCGTAGGGGGCAAGCTCCATGGCGCAGTTTTTCGTGAACTTGGAAAGCCCTGCCTTGGCCGCCGCGTAGACGGAACAGTCGGGCCAGCAGCCGACGGCGTGGTTGGAGGAGATGTTGATGATCACGCCCCTGATGCCGCGTGAGATCATCTCCTTCGCCGCGCGCTGCGCGCCGAAGAAGTTCCCCCGCAGATCGGTGTTGATCACCGTTTCAAACAACTCGGGCGTCGTCTTGAGGAAGGGGGCGGTGAGCCCCACGCCCGCGTTGTTGACGAGCAGGTCGATCCGCCCGAAGGCATCCAGAAAGGCGTCGTACATCCGCCGGATGCTTTCAAGGTCGGAGACGTCCGCTTGGATCGTCACGGCGCGCCTTCCGAGCCCCTCGATGACGGCGGCGACTTCGCGCGCGCCCTCTTCGCGGCTGTGGTAGGTGACGCCGACGTCATATCCCGCCTCGGCGAGGCGGATGGCGGTCGCGCGCCCGATGCCGTGGCTGGAACCGGTGACCAGTGCGGTCTTTTGCATGGAATCCACCTTCCCTTCTCAGAAATCCGCGTGAGGCAGTCGGGCCGCGAACGTGCGCAGCCGGCGGATTGCCTCCTCGATGTTTTCAATCGAATTTGCGTAGCTGAAACGGATGAAGCCCTCTCCGCAGCTGCCGAAGCAGCTGCCGGGCGTGCATACGACACGGGCCTCCTCCAAAATCCGTTCGCAGAGAATCTGGGTCTCCATTCCGAACGCGCGCACGTCCGCAAAGGCGTAGAAGGCCCCCGCGGGCATTGCGCAGCGGATCCCGGGGATGGAATGGAGCCCCGCGACCATAACCTTCCGGCGGGCGTCGTAGATTTCACGCATGGCGTCCGCCGCCTCAAAATGCTCGACCGCCCACTGCGCGGCGTACTGGCAGGGGGTGGCGACGCAGGCGTTCAGGTACTCCTGCAGCTGGGTCATCTTGGCGATCAGCTTTGCGGGGCCCATTGCGAAGCCTACCCGCCAGCCGGTCATGGCGAACGCCTTGGAAACGCTGTTGACGACCAGCGTGCGTTCCTTCATGCCGGGACACTCCGCGATGGAGGCGGAGGGGACGCCGTCGTAGATAAGCGTCCGATAGACTTCGTCGCAGACGACCAGCAGGTCGTGTTCGACCGCCACCCGGGCGATCTCCTCCAGCTCCGGGCGGCTGAGCACCACGCCGGTGGGATTGCCGGGCGTGTTCAGCATCAGGACCCTGCTGTTGGGGGTCAGGGCCTGCCGGACGCGCTCGGCGCTGACCCGGAAGCCCTCCTCGGGGACGGTGCGGATGTGGCGGACCTCCCCGCCCACAAATTTTGCCAGCTCAAAGTAGTCCAGCCAGACGGGGTCCTGGACGAGGATGCCCTCCCCCGGTTCGATGATGCACATCAGGGCGAGCGCGAGCGCGTTGATCGCGCCGACCGTCACGATGACCTCCGTTTCGGGATCATAGGAGAGCCCGTTGGCAAACGGGGAAGCGGCGATTGCCCGGCGCAGGCTCGGGATGCCGTTATTCGCGGTGTAGTGGGTTTTGCCGTCCCGCGCGGCCCGGTCGGCCGCCTCGACGGCGCCCGCGGGGGTCGGCAGGTCGGGCTCCCCCATCTCGAGGTGGATCACGTCCCGCATCCCGGACGCACGGTCGAAGAGCTTTCGGATCGGGCTTTTCTGCATCTGCCCGGCGCGCGTGTTAATCCATTCCATAGCGGTCCTCCCTGTCGTTACAAAAGCGTCGGCGGGATGCTGAACGAACGGAAGCCGTCGGCGGCTTTCCGGACCACACGGTCCGCGCGGTTCAGGACCGGCTGCAAGTGCCCGGGGAAGAGCGCGTCGACCGGAAGCCCTTCCAGCCGCAGGATGCTCTCCCGGTAGCGCAGCAGGTCGGAATCAAAGGTGCTGAGCAGGTTGATCCTGCCGCCGAAAAAGAGGACGTCCCCGGCGAACAGGACCTGTTTTCCGTCCACCCTGCCGTAGAGGCAGAGTCCGCCGCCCGTGTGCCCGGGCAGGACCAGGCAGGTAAGCTCCAGCCGCCCCAGCCGGAGGCGTTCGCCGTCCCTGACGATTTGCCCGGCGGGCGCGCCGGGGAAGGAGAAGCCCTCCGGGTAGAGCCCGGCCTCTATGTATTCCGCCATCGTGCGGTCGAGCAGGGACTGGTCCCCGAGGACGCCCGCCTCGTGCGCGTCCGCCACGAGCCGCGCGCCCGTCCTCCGGAGAAAGTGGGGGACCCCGGCGGCGTGGTCGGCGTGCGCGTGCGTGACGACCAGATAGCGGATGTCGGAAAGCCGGTATCCGTCCGCGGCGATCTCCTCCTCGATCCGGAGGTTGTCGAGATTCACCCCGGCGTCCACCAGGATGAGCCCCTCCCCCGAATCGATCAGCCATGCGTTGCAGTCGAGCGGGTGGGTCAGCCCGAGGCCGTTGTCCCCCGAGGCTGCGAGGGAAATGCTGCGTGTAACCTTCATGCTCCGTTCTCCCTTCCTGTCAAACGGCTGCTTCCATCCCGTCGACGACCCGGTTCAGCTGCGCCGGGTCGATCTCCACCTCGGCGGGGCGGGGCATGTGCCTCGCGGCGAGCTGCAGGTCCTTGAGCCCGCTGCCCGTGACGACGCAGGCGACCGAATCGCCCGCCTGTACGACGCCCTTTTCCCGCAGCTTTTTTGCCGCCGCCAGCGTCGTCGAGCTGGCGGCCTCGGCAAAGATTCCCTCGGTGCGCCCCAAAAGCCGCTGGGCCTCCAGAATTTCCGCCGATGAGACCGATTCGCTGCAGCCGCCGGAGTCGTAGATCGCCTGCAGGGCGGTCTCCCCGTCGAGCGGGTAGGCGTCGGCGATTGCGACGGCGATGCCGGCGGGGTTCTCCACCCGTTCGATCTGCGTGGGCTTTCTGCCCGCGCGGAAGGCGTTGACAACCGCGCAGCAGCCCTCCTCCTGTGTGCCGACCATCCGGGGGAGCTTTTTGACGAGTCCCAGCCGGAAGAGATCGAGGTAGCCCCTGTAGATGCCCGACAGGATTCCGCCGCCGCCGATCGGGACGAAGAGCCAATCGGGGACCTCCCAGCCGGAGGCCTTCGCCATCTCGTAGGCGATCGCCTTCTCCGAATCGGCCTGGAAGGGGTTGTAGGCGCTCGCCGTCGTCACGTTGTGCCAGCCGCGCTCCCGGTATACCCTGGCGATCAGGTCGATGCAGTCGGTCACCGAGCCGCGCACGAGGATGACGCGCGCCCCGTAGAGCTGGATCTGCGCGACCCGTTCGGGCGGGGTGGACGCCGGCACCATGACATAGCAGGGGATGCCCGCCCGGGCCGCGTAGGCCGCGGCGGCGGCGCCCGCGTTGCCTGCCGAGCCGATCACAACGGCGGAAGCGCCGAGCGCTTTTGCCTTGCTGATGGAGATGCTCATGCAGCGGTCCTTGAAGGTTCCGGTCGGGTTCAGCCCCTCGTTCTTGATGGACATCTGCCGGATGCCGAACGCCCGGGCGATCCCGGGGGCCGGGACGAGGGGGGTGAAGCCCTCGCCCATCGTCACCTTTTCACACTCCCGGCCAATGGGGAAGAAGGGCTCGTAATCCCAGTACTGCCGGGCGTTTCGCAGGGCGGAGCAAAGCGCGTCCCGCCGGTCGAACGGATATTCCGTGTTCAGGATGCCGCCGCAGGAGGGGCAGCGGTAGGCGTCGCCTTCGCACCTCTCCCCGCAGCTTCTGCAGACGAGCGAATAATTACCCATGACGATCCTCCTGTGCGGTGCCCAGATACTCCATGGCCATCCGGGCGAAGATTTCGGCGCCCCGCGCCAACTGGTCCAGCTCCACGTACTCGTTTGTGATGTGTGCCTGCCGGATACTGCCCGGCCCGAAGATCAGTGCGGGGATCCCCAGACCCTCCATGAGCATCGCCATCTCGCAGCTCGCCAGAAAGGGCTTCAGCGCCGCCCGCTCAGGTTCGCCGGGGGAAACGGCGGACATCATGGCCTTGACCAGCGGGTGCTCCGCCTCGATCTCGCCGGGCGGGCAATTGGTGGTCATCTGCAGGGTGCAGCGGCATCCCTCTTCCACGGACGAGACCTCGTCGATCAGCCGCTGCGTCTCCGCAAGAATCTGTTCCGCCGTCTCCCCGGGCAGGTAGCGCCTGTCGACACGCATGTCGCACCGGTCGGGGATGGAGTTGAGCTCTCTTCCCGCCTGGAGCATGGTCACCGTCATGGTGGAGTGCCCGAGCAGGCGGGACTGCCTTTTGTCGAGCGTCCCGGACTGGAACGCGCGGATCTTTTCAACCATTTCCGCCGCATATACGATCGGGTTGATACCCATTTCGGGGCGGGAGGCGTGCGCCCGCCGTCCTGAGAAGGTCAGCCACAGCCCCATCACGCCCTTGTGCCCCAGGTTGATTTCCAAATCCGTGGGCTCTCCGACGATGCAGGCGTCCGCCCGGACGCCCGACGCCAGCAGGCGGCGCATCCCCTTGTTGCTGGTCTCCTCGTCCACGTCGAGCGCCAGCAGGACCTCCCCGCGCAGGGGCACCGCGCACTGCCGCAGAACTTCCAGCGCGTGGAGCATCGCCGCGATGCTGCCCTTCATGTCGCAGGCGCCGCGCCCGTAGAGCCGGTCCCCGCGGACCTGCGGCTCAAAGGGCGGGGAGTCCCAAAGCTCCTCCGCGCCGGGCGGGACCACGTCGATGTGCCCGCTGTAGAGCAGGGTCTTGCCGCCGGGGGCGCCCCGCATGCGGATGAGGATGTTGGAGCGCCTGCCCTCGACCGGCTGCTCCTCCGCTTCGAGCCCCATCTCCGCCGCGATCCGCATCAGGAGCTGTCCGGCGCCGTACTCCATATCGCCGGAAAGATCACTGCGCTCCCGGATCAGACGGCCGGCCAGCTCGGCCACCCGGTTTTTTGAAACCGTGCGGTGGATGGCATCCCGCACACTGTCTGTACAGCGGGACATGGCGGCCCCTTACGGTTCGAGATAGGCGACGACGTCGACCTCGACCGACGCCCCGTCGGGCAGGGAACCGGCGCCGATGGCGATGCGGGAATGACGGCCCCTTTCGCCGAACGCCAGCTCAAAGAGCTCGGAGGCGCCGTTGACCACGCGGGGCTGTAGGGTAAAATCGGGGCCCGCGTTGACGAATCCGGTCACGCGGACGATGCGCAGCCGGTCGAGGTCGGCGACCGAGCGCAGCTCGCTGATGCAGCGGATCGCCGCGATGCGCGCCGACTGGTAGGCGTCCTCAAGCGAAATCTCCGTGCCGACCTTCCCGGCATAGAGCAGTTTTCCGTCGACGGTGGCCGCCTGCCCGGACGCGAAGACGAAATTTCCCGCGGTCTGGGCCGGAATGTAGCTTGCGACCGGCACGGGGCAGTCGGGCAGCGTGATGTGGTTTTCCGAAAGCCTTTTTTCTACATTGGTCATGGTTGGGCCTCCTTAAATTGCAAACAATTTGTCTTTTACACCAGACAAATTATCTTTATTCTTTGGGGCCATTATAGTTCCTGTGGGCAAATATGTCAATATAATATTCAAAAAAATTAAAAACAAATTACTTATTTTATGGAAACTATCTATTTTCTGTCATTGGAGAAAAACTTTTTGTTTTGAATATTTGTAAGAAAGCCTTTACATTTTGTTTTTGGCTTGCTATAATATTCCATAACAATCGGATGTTTGAGCGGTAATATTTAGTTAAAGGGGAGACTGATTTGCGACTGATCAGCGAGGAGCTATCCTTCTGGCGGGACCTGCTGTCGATGCTGGAGGCCCAGTATGGGAGCAACTGCGAAATTGTGCTGCACGACCTGACAAAGGACTATAACCACACAATCGTCGACATCCGCAACGGCCACATCACCGGCCGCAAGATTGGCGACTGCGGAAACAATCTGGGGTTGGAGGTCCTGAGCGGGAACGCCAAAAACGGGAACCGGTACAATTACGTCACCCGGACCGATACCGGGAAGATCCTGCGCTCCTCCACGCAGTTCCTGCGCGACGACGACGGCAAGATCATCGGGTCCCTCTGTATCAATATGGATATCACCGAATCGCTCGCGTTTGAAAAGTTCCTGCACAACTATAATGGGACGGGCGATCCCGCGGTCGAGGTGCGGGAATTCTTTACCACCGACGTGAAGAGCCTGCTCGAGTGCCTGATCCAGGAGGCGCAGCTGCCGATCGACAAGACGCCGGAGCATATGGACCGGGCGGATAAGCTGAAATTTCTGGAGTACCTGGACAGCAAGGGCGCGTTTCTGATTACGAAATCGAGCGAGCGCGTCTGCGAGTACCTGGGGATCTCACGCTATACCCTGTATAACTATCTGGATCTGCTGCGCTCCAAGCAGGAGCAGGATTAGGAGGAAACAATGGAAAAGGTCTTGTGGGAGCTTCTGTCCGGACGGCTGGTCGCCATTGTGCGCGGCGTCGGCCCGGAGGAAATCGTCGACACTGCGCGCGCGCTCGCGGCGGGCGGAATCCGCGCGCTGGAGATCACCTTCGATCACACGCGGGCGGACGGCGCCGCGCGGACGCTGGAGTCCATCCGTCTGCTGAAGGAACGGATGGGCGGGGAACTTTTGCTGGGGGCGGGGACCGTCCTCACGCCGGAGGAGGTGGACCTCGCGGTAGAGGCGGGCGCCGAATATATGATCTCGCCCGACACCAACCCGCAGGTCGTCCGCCGTACCAAGGAGTTGGGAAAGGTCTCGATCCCGGGAGCATTCACTCCCACCGAGGCGGTGGAGGCGCACCGCTGCGGTGCGGACATCGTCAAGCTGTTCCCTGCGGCGCTGCTCGGCGTCAATTATCTCAAGGCGCTGCGCGGGCCGCTGGGACATATCCGCTTTTCCGCCGTCGGCGGCATAGACGCCCAGAACGCGGCGGCCTTTTTGCAGGCGGGCGCCTGCTGCCTCGGGGTCGGCGGGACGCTGGTCTCGCTGCCCGCGATCCGCTCGGGGCAGTACCGGCTGCTGACCGACGCCGCCCGCGGGCTGTGCCGCGCGGTCTCCGGCGCGAACGCCTCGGACGGGGGGTGACGCGATGGAACGCTATATTCTGACGATCGATTCCGGAACCAGCAATACGAGGGCGGTCCTGTGGGATCTGGACCGCCATGTCGTGGACATGGAAAAAAGCGGCGTGGGGGTCCGCTGCACGGCGGCCGACGGACACAACGGACGGCTGAAGGAGGCGGTCCGGGGATGCCTGGAGGAGCTCCTGCGCCGGAACGCCGCCTCGTGGGAACAGGTGGAGCGCGTCATGGCGAGCGGGATGATCACCGCCGACGTCGGGCTGGTGGAAGTCCCGCATGTGACGGCCCCCGCCGGGCTGGAGGAGCTGTCCGCGTCGCTGGCGCCCGTCCTTGTTCCGGACGTCTGCCCGCTGCCGATCCATTTTATCCCCGGCGTCAAAAACCGCGTCTCCGGGGTTTCTCTCGAAACCTTTGAGGCGATGGATATCATGCGCGGGGAGGAGGTGGAGGCCTGCGCCCTCATCGACCGGCTTGGGGTGCGGGGGGAGGCGGTCCTCGTCCTTCCGGGTTCCCACACCAAATTTGTCTCCGTCGGGGCGGACGGGAGGATCGCCGGCTGCCTGACCACCATCACCGGGGAGCTGCTCGCCTCGATCATGCACGATACGATCATCGCGGATTCGGTGAAGCGCACCTTTGTGGAGGCGGACACCTACCGCCGGGAGATGGTCCTGCGCGGCTACCGGGCCGCGCGGGAGGTCGGACTCAGCCGCGCCTGCTTTTCCGGGCGGATCCTGAACCAGTTCGCGGTGAAGGACCATACGCTGATCGCAAACTTCATCCTTGGGGCGGCGCTGCAAAACGACCTGTACGCGCTCCGGCATTCCACAGCGATCGCCTGCGGACCGGACGCCCGGGTGATCGTGGCGGGGAAGAGCCCCTTCCGTGAGGCGTTTGCCGACCTGATGGAACGGGAGGGCTGCTGGCGGAGCGTGCGGAGCTATGAGCCGGAGGGCGGCGCGCCGCTTTCCGCGCTGGGGGCGTACCTGCTGGCGGAGGCCTCCCTCGCAAAAGAGGCGGAAAAGAAGGGCAAATAGGATACAAAAAACGCGCTGCAATCGATCCGATTGCAGCGCGTTTTTTATATTGCGGGGCGGACGTCCCGGAAGTCCCGCGGCCGTCTACCTGAGCAGGTTCGGCAGGAACATGATGATGCCCTCGAATCCGATCAGCAGCGCCAGGACGACGAGCGCACAGCCGATATAGGCGAACAGGTGCCGGTTGATGACCCGCTCCACCTTTTCCCCGCACAGGCTGACGGCCGTATACAGGTTGATGCCGACGGGCGGGGTGAGCATGCCGATGCCGAGGGTGATGACCATGATGACGCCGAAGGAGACCGGGTTGATGCCATAGGCGCCGAGCATGGGCGTCAGGATGGGCGCCAGGATCATGATGGCCGGGATGGTCTCCATGAAGGTGCCGACGAACAGCAGGAGCAGCGTGACCAGCAGGTAGAACATGAGCCGGTTGGAGGCCACGCTCATGATCGCGTTGCCCACGATGACGGGAATCTGCTCACGCGTCATGATGGCCGCAAACACGGTGGAAGACAGGACGATGAACATGCAGATGTTGGTGGTGATGACCGTGCGGCGGATGATCTGCATAAGACCCTTGAGGGAGAGCTGGTGGTAGATGAGGGTGCTCACGAGCAGTCCGTAGGCCACGGCGACGACGGCCGCCTCGGTCGGGGTAAAGATCCCCAGGTAGATGCCGCCCAGGATGATGATGGGCATTCCCAACGCCCACAGCGCGTCGACAAAGGAGCGGCCGACCTCATGAATGGAGAACTTCCTGGTGGCGTGCCGCATGTGCTTCCTCCCCCAGAGGACGGCGTACACCGACATGCCGCCCGCAAGCAGGAAGCCCGGGATAAAGCCGCCGAGGAAGACGTCGGTGATCGCCACGCTGCCGACCGAGATGCAGTAGAGCACCATGGGGATGCTGGGCGGTACGATGACCCCCAGCCAGCCGCCGCTGGCAATGGTGGCCAGGATAAAGGGCATCGGGTACCCGTCCTCCTTCATCGAGGGGATCATGATCGACCCGATGGCCGCCACCGTCGCGGGGGCGGAGCCGGAGATGGCCCCGAAGAACGCGCAGGCGAGAAAGGAGACCACGGCCAGACCGCCGGGCAGCCAGCCCACCAGGGAGCGCGCCAGATTGACCAGCCGTTTGGAAACGCCGCCGGTGTCCATCAGGTTGCCGGCCAGGATAAAGAAGGGGACGGCCATCATCGAATAGCTGTTGGCGGACGAAAAGAGGCGCTGGACGACGATCCCGAGGGGGATGTCGGTCAGGGCCATAATCGGCACGATGCCCCCGAGCAGCAGGGCGATGGCAATCGGGCAGCCGATGAGCAGGACCAGGACGAATACCCCGAATATGAGTGCGACCATCATTGGTCATCGCCGCCTTTCTGGACACCCAGCGGATGGGTGGTCGTGAGATAGTCGCTCCAGAAGAGCATGGCCGACCGCAGCGCGGAAAGCGTCAGGCCGAGCGCCATGACCGTATAGATGACGGCCATGGGCATCCCGGTCGTCACGCTGAACTGCGGGCGGGCCAGGCTGCTGGCGACATAGAGCCAGCTTAAGACGCTGATGAAACCGAGCGTCACGGTCGTGATGATGTCCGCGATGACCATGACAACCCGGCGCAGGCACGCGGGCAGCATGTCCACGAAGATGGTGACGCCCATATGGCTCCGCGTGCGCACACACATGCTGATGCCGATGAAGACGATGGTCACCAGAAGATAGCGTGAGATCTCCTCGCCCGCGATGTTGGGGACCTTCAGCACATAGCGCAGGACAATGGCCAGCAGGACCGAAACGGTCATGCCCAAAAGGGCGAGGGCGGACACCGTCATTTCAAACAGGTCCAGACATTTGTCGATCAATCGGATGATTCCGGTTCCCCCGGACTCGTTTTCCACTTGCATAAGGAACCTCCCAGAGTGTGATCAGTTCGCCGCGCCCGGGGCCGGGGCGCCATCCTCCGGAACGCCGCCCCGGCCCGGCCTTTTCTGCGGACCCGCGTCCGCGCTTTATTTGTCCGCGTTCACCATGTCGATCAGCTCCTGCGGGACATACTTGGGCACCATGGCGTCCAGGCACTTCTGCTGCAGGGCGTCCCTCCAGACGTCGCGGTCGGGACGGATGATGGTGACCCCTTCCTCTTCCATCACGGCGGTCAGGCTGTCGATGCTCTCGGCAAGAACCTGCCGCTGGTAGGCGGTGGCCTCGATGCTGGCCTGCGTCAGGATGTCGTGGTATTCTTCCGGGACGCTGTTCCAGGCGCTTTCGCTCATGGCCGTCATGATGGAGGTCGGGATGGGATCGATCAGCGTCATGTAGTCGGTCGCCGTGTAGAACTTGTTGAAGTAGGCGACGACGACCGGCCAGGTGCCGCCGTCAAGCGTGCCGTTCTGCAGGGCCGTAAAGACCTCGCTCATGGCCATCGGGACGGGGTTGGCGCCCAGGGCGTTCATATAGGCGATGAGTCCCGGGCTCTCCATCACGCGGATGTTCATTCCCTTCGCGTCCTCGGGTTTTTCGATGGGATGCCCGTTGTTGATGATGTTGGAGAAGCCCGCGTCGGAGATGGTCAGTACGCGGACCCCCAGCGGGAGGCACTCCTCCTTCAGCTTATCGCCCAGCTGGCCGTCCATGACCTTGTACTCATGCTCATAGCCGTCAAACAGGAACGGGATGTCGAACACCATGAAGTCGGGAATCCAGGCGGTCATGGTGGCGGTGGAACCGAGGTAGCCGTCCACGGTGCCCATCTGCATCCCCTCGATGAGCTCGCGCTCGTCGCCCAGCTGGGACGAGGGGTAGATCTCGATCTGGACGGCGCCGTTGGTCCGCTCCTCGACCAGCTCCTCGAACTTCGCGATGCCCTGGTGCTGCGGGGTTCCGGGCGCGAGCACGTGCCCGAATTTCAGCGTGACCGCGCCGTCCGGGACGGACTGCGCGGGGGCTTCCGTGTCGGCCGGGGCGGCCGGCGCGTCACCGGGCGCGGGCGCGGCCGGCTGCCCGCCGGGGGCGGCGCCGCACGCGGCCAGCGACAGGATCAGAACGAGGGCCGTCAGAACAGAACATACAGTTTTCAACATGGATGATAACTCCTTTCAAAAGCGGGATGATTTGATTTGCGCTTGATCCGAGCGCCGGGCGTCATTCGGCGATCGTTGCGGGGAAGAGGTTGTCCACCGTGATCCGGGGCAGGCACAGGCCCTGCTCCTTGGCGTACCGCAGCATCGTCTCGAGCACATGCCGGTTTGCCTCCACCCCGTACGGCCAATAGTCCCTTCCCATCAGCTCCATGGCCTTTTCCGCCTCGGAAAATGCCCAGGGCAGGGTCACCGGCAGGGTACCCATCCCGGTCAATTTCCCCAGCGCGATTTTCTTCGCCCGGGCGAAGGCGTTGCAGAGGCTCCGGGCCGCCCAGGGGTACTTCAGGGCAACGTCCCTTCGGATGACGACGACGTGCATGATCGGAAAGATTTTGGTCCGGGCATAGTAATCCGTTTCCATCTCCCGGTAGTTCTCCCACAGCCGCGTGATTTTCCGGCCGTCGAAACAGCCGGGCTTGCGGGGGTTCAGCAGGACGTCGATCTCGCCGTCCTCCAGCATGCCGCTCAGGCATTTGCCGGGGGGAATCCTGTGGATTTTGACTCCCGGGGGCGGCGCGAAATCCCCCATTCTGTCGTCGGGGCCGGGACCCTCGACGCCGCCGGTGAACCATTCGACCTCCTCCGGAGAGACCTGGTATTCCTCCCACAGGATCCCCCGGAGCCAGAGCGCCAGGGTGGTGTGGTATTCGGAAACGCCGATCCGCTTCCCCCGAAGGTCCCGGGCCTCCCGGATCCCCGACGGTTTATGAATATAGATGTTCGAGTGCCGGAACGCGCGGGAGAGGAAAACCGGGATGGCCACGAACCGGCGGGGGCTTTTGCCGCATTCCATGATGTAGTTGGAAAGCGACATCTCCGAGACGTCGAATTCCTCGTCCTTCAGCATCCGGCGGAAGATTTCGTTCGGCTCCCGCACGACGCAGTCCAGCGTAATCCCTTCCGGATGCACGGAACCGTCCCACAGCGGCCTTGTGCGGTCATAGTCGCCGCAGGCCAAAGTCAGCCTGATGTCATCCGCCATACGCTTCCTCCCTCCGGCAGACCGCGCGCGTGCGCGGCGAATCCATTACCGCTTTCCGCAATCCACGATCACTTCCACTTCCACGATCGCGCCCGAAACCAGCCCGGTCACCTCGACCGCCGTGCTGGGGGGACGGGGCGCCGAAAAGAATTGGTTCCGGAGCTCCCGGAATTTGCCCAAGTTGTTGATGTCCTTCAGGTACACGGTGAATTTGATGACGTCGTCCAGAACCGCCCCGGCTTCCTTCAGGATGCTTTCGATGTTTTTGAAGATCCGGACCGTCTGCGCCTCAAAGTCTTTCTCGAGGATCTCTCCCTTTTCATTGCGCGCCGTGATACCCGAAAGGTAGAGGAGATCCCCCACTTTCATTGCCTGTGAAAAATCGTCGGTGACAAATACGTTTTTGCTGACCACCAGTTCTTTCACTTTGTTTTCACCTCCGCGAGATTCAAAATGATGGGACGGACGGGGAGTTTCCCCGTTCCGGCTTTAACAGGTCGTATAGGTAGGAAACGTTGTTTTTCTGCACCCTCTGCATCAGGTCCTCCGTCCCCGGGGACATGGGATACCGGTCGGCAAAGGAGATCCCCCGGATCGCCTCCTCCTTGGTCCAGCCCCGTTCGACGGCCTCCTTCACCCGGTCGATCCACTCCAGGATAAACGCGCGCTGCTCCCGCAGATACGATTTGCCGCACACCTCCCCGTGCCCGGGGACGATATAATCCACATCGAGCTTTTCGATCTCCGACAGCGACTCCAGCCAGAGGTAGATGTCCCCCGAATGGAGGAAGGACTGCGTCTTATAAAACACATTGTCGCCCGTAAAGAGCACGCGCTCCTCCGGAATCAGGACGCTCGTCTGTCCCATCGTGTGGCCCGGGTGGTGGATCAGCCGGATGGTATGGCTCCCGGAATGGAGCGTCAGCCGGTCGGAAAAGGTGATGGTCGGCGGATTGGGCTCCCGTTCGGCGACGAGGCGGTACCCCTCCGGGTCGATGACGGCCACACGGCTCAGGATATCTTCTTTGGGGACGGACAGGATTTCTTCGCGGGTTTTCTCCTGCCCGATCACCGGGACCTTGAAAAAACAGTTGCCCGTGAAGTGGTCCCGGTGGCATTCCGTGTTGATCAAATATTTTGGCTCCCCCTTGGACGCGATTTCCCTTGCCCATTCGCAGGCAACCGTGGGGCGCTGCGGCGAGTCGATCAGAATGATCCCGCCGCCGGTGAGGACGTAGCCCACGTTGCAGCCCCCAATTTTGGTTTCCACAAAAATGTTCTTTGTTAATTGCATTGACCGCGCCTCCAAGCCAAATCACAGATGCCGGAACAGATAGCTGCCGTTTCCTTTTTGCTCCGCCAGGCGGCCGTCCTCCGCCGCGACCCTGCCGTTGACGATGGTCATCACGGGCCATCCCTTGAGAGTCTTCCCCTGGAAGATGGAAAAATCGCTGCTGGACCCGAGCCTCGCGGGATCGACCTGCTGCTCCTTGTCCAAATCCAGGATGACGATGTCGGCGTCCGAGCCGACTCGGATGGTCCCCTTGCGCGGATAGAGCCCGAAAATTTTGGCGGGCGACATCGTGGCCTTCCGGACGATATCGAGCAGCGGCACGCCGCGCTTGTGGTATCCCTCGCTGATCAGCACGGGCAGGTGGGTGCCGAGGACCGCGTAGCCCGTCCGGCTTCCCCACATCCCCTGGTCGAGGCGCTTGTCCGCGATGGTCCGCGTCACGTTGTCCGTCCCGAAGGTGTCGACGACGTCCTCGCGGACCCCTCTCCACAGGGCGTCCGAATCCTTTTTTTCGCGGATTGGCGGGATCATCTTCGCCAGCATCCCGATGGGGTCCTGCGTGTTCAGCCCCAGATGCGCCGAGGTGACCTCCGCGTACAGGTTTTTGTTTTCCTTTTTCAGCAGGCGCATCCGTTCGATCGCCGCCTGCGAGGTGATGTGGACCACATACAGCCTCGCCCCGGCCTCCTGCGCGAGGCGCGCGGCGCGGATGACGGCCTCCTCCTCGGCGATCGCGGGGCGGGTGTCCTGCCAGTCCTGGAGGTTCCCGTCCTGCTTGACCGCCATCGCTTCCCGCGTCCATCGGTCGATGATGCGCTCGTTTTCCGCGTGGACGGACGCCATCGCCCGTTTCCCCAGGGCGGCCACCTTCCGGAACCCGGCGTAAATGAAGCCGTCGTCGGCGCTTTCGACAATGCCGGGATTCCCGCACATGTAGAACTTGAAGGTCGTGGACCCGATTTCCGCGGCGTAGGCGGGCAGCTCGCTCAGGTGCTCTTCGGTGCTGATTTGAATGTGGAAGCACATATTGGAGTAGATCCCGTTGTCGATGGTCTCCAGATAGTCCCTGTACGACTTTAAATAGCTGCCCTGGTCCCGCAGGTAGCAGCCGACCGTCGTGACGCCGCCGATCACGGCGGCCCCCGTTTCGCTCACGGCCAGCCTGGAGAACTGCTCCGGGTTCGTCCCCAGATGGACATGCGGGTCGATGACGCCGGGCATCACGTATTTCCCGGACGCGTCGATGGTCCGTTTTGCCTCCGGGAGGCAGCCGGGGGCGCCGATCCCCACGACTTTACCGTTGTCGATCGCCACGGCCGCCTCCACCAGACCCGCCTCGGGGATCACCAGGGTTCCGTTTTCTATTCGTAAATCCACCACTTCGCATTGCCTTCCTTCCCGCTTTTTTGGTACCTGGTCCGCAGCGTTTGGGCGGCGTCCGCCGCCGCGGCGCCTGCTCGCCGGGGATTTTCACGTTGCTTCTATGTTATATATTATATATGATTATGTCAATGATTCGATTGACTAAAAATCCGACTTTATCTTTGTGGAAATTAGAGATTTCCGAATAAAATGATCGGGAATTCCGTGAGAAAAGGCCGATAAACCCCGGTTGTTTATCGGATATTCACAAGAATACGGAGTAAGATTTAGGCAAAATCTTAGTTGCACATAAACCAAATATCATATATCATATATAATAATCAACGACAGAAAACCGTTGGCCGCCTGCGGGGGAACCGCGGGAGGGGTGGCTTGGCGGTCCTCCTGTCCATGCTCGAGAAAAAGGAAAGGGATGATGTAAATATGGACACGCGCTTATGGAAAAACGAGAACTATTGGGTCAGCGGCTACAATTTCGATCCGGAGACGGTGGCGGGACATCACATATCCGACAACCTGAAAATTCACGACGCCACCCTGCGCGACGGGGAGCAGACCCCCGGGGTCGTGCTGCGCAAAGAGGAAAAGGTGCGGATCGCCCAACTGCTGGACGAAGCCGGCGTTCAACGCATCGAGGCCGGGATGCCCGCCGTTTCGGACGAAGATAAGCTCGCCATCGCCGAGATCAAGCGCCGGGGCCTCAAGGCCGAAATCTTTGGATTCGTGCGGGCGCTCGAATCCGACCTGATCCTCTGTAAGGAATGCGGCGTGGACGGCATCGTGCTCGAGGTGCCGATCGGCCGGCCGAAGCTGGAACTGCAGTTCAAATGGGATATCCGGCGCGTCATCGACAGCAGCGTGGCCTCCATCCGCAAGGCCAGGGAGCTGGGCCTCAAGGTGATCTATTTCCCTTACGACACCACCCGCGCCGACGAGGACGACCTCGACCTGCTGCTGGATTCGCTGCGGGGGGACGCGCGGCCCGACGCCATCGGGCTTGTGGATACCATGGGCTGCGCGCTGCCCGGCGCCGTCGCCACCATGATGCGCTACATCAGGGAGAGGACCGGCGGCCTTCCCATCGAGATCCATACCCACAACGATTTCGGCCTTGCGGTGGCCAGCACCCTGCAGGCCGTGCTGTGCGGGGCGGACACCGTCCACTGCTGCGTCAACGGGCTGGGCGAGCGCACCGGGAACTGCTCCCTGGAGGAGATCGTCTGCGTCATCCAGATCCTTTTGGGAAAGGACCTGGGCATCGATCTTTCGAAGCTGCAGGGGCTTTCGGACTATGTGGCGGAGAAGAGCGGGATCCCCGTCATGCGCAACAAGCCCATCGTGGGAAAGGACATCTTCGCGCGCGAGTCGGGGATCGGCGCCGATACGCTTTTCAGCGCGCCGCTCGCGATGTTCGCCCTCAACCCCGCCTTCCTCGGGAAACAGCCGCGGCTCATCCTCGGGAAAAAGAGCGGCATGCTCTCGATCGGAAAGAAGCTGGAGCTGCTGGGCGTCACGCTGGATGACGACCGGAAACGGGCCCTGCTCGGCGACGTCAAGGCGCTGGGGATCCAAAAGGAGCGCGCCCTCACCGACGAGGAGTTCCTCGCTCTTCTCAGGAATTATCAGTAAGAGCGCGGGAATAAGGCTATTGAACTAGCTTGGCAAATTCTGCTATAATAGCGGTGGAGAACAGGACCCCATTACAGCGGTAGGAGAAGCCTTCATGGAAAAATATAAAAGCAAAGTCGACATCATCTACGATCTTCTGATGACGGATATCGCCAAGGGCGTTTACCGGCAGGACGACCGGCTGGTCATCAGCCAGATCGCGCGGCAGAACAACGTCAGCGACATCCCGGTCCGGGAGGCCCTGCGCCGCCTCGAGAGCGAGGGGTATGTCAAGATCAGCGCGAACCAGGGCGCGACGGTGTGCGCGTTCAGCATCGACCGGCTGCTGGAGATTATCCGCATCAAAAGCGTGCTGGAGGGCTACGCTACGCGCCTGAGCATCGATTATGTGACGCCGGCGCTTTTAAAAAAGCTGCGCAGCCTCAACGGCCAGATGAAAAAGGCGGTTGACGCCGGGAACTACCCGAAATATTCGGAGCTCAACGTCAAGTTCCACATGAGCATCTACGAAGCGACCCCCTACACCGAGCTGTACAATATGATCCAGGACCTCTGGCGGAAGTGGAGCATCACCCGGTCGGTCTTCGCCGTGGACCCAAACCGCATGCAGGAATCCACCCGGGAACACGAGGAGATCATCCGGCTGCTGGAGGAGCGGCAGTACGATCAGGTGGAGCAGTATGTCCGCCTGCATAAACAGCGGACCGAAACCGTGTTCCTGAGCCGCGAGCGGCTGGACGATTCCCGCGGCGCGTGATCTTTCGCGCGGTTTTCCGCATGAAAAAAGCCTTACGCAGGTTTTCTGCGTAAGGCTTTTTGCTGCTTCGGCGCTCTCGGGCCGCCCGCGGGCGGCCGTGTCAGACCGCGCAGTTTTGGGCGATGAAATCCAGCGACTCGCGGATTGCCCGCCGCACCTCTTCCGGCGCGGGCGTCAACTGCTCGATCGCGAAATCCGACGCGCGGACCCGGAAGCTCTGCGGCACCTCCAGCCCGCAGGGGATGGAGGGGCGGCTCTTTTCCAGCGCGGAAAAAACCGCGGCGTACCCCACCTCCCCCTGGCCGATGGGCGGGTTGTAGATATAGCCGTCCCGCAGCAGGGCGTCCTTGAGGTGCAGGCAGTCGAGGACCTCGAGGCTTTCGCAGATGTCGTCTGCGATGGAGATTTCCCCCCGCGCAAAGCGGTAGTTGTTTCCGGGGTCGTAGTTGCAGCGGACGGACGGATGGCCGATCTCCCGAAAGATGGGGCCGCATTCCCGGGCGGTGCCTACGATGTCCCCGTAGGATTCCAGGTTGATCCGCAGCCGGTAGGGCGCGGCGGCCTCGACCGCCCGGGAGAGGTTTTTGCGGAACTTGACGGTCCGGCACACGGGGCCGCACCGGGTGTTGATCCGCGTCGCGCCGATCTTCCCGGCGAACTCCAGCTTCTTCAAAAACCGGGCGAACTGGCGGTCGTTCGTCAGGTCGCAGTGCCCCGAGACGGCGACGCAGCGGAGCCCGCGCTCCTCCAGCCGGGCGCGCACCCACGCGACATACTCGTCGCAGACCCGTTCCGCGACGATCTGCTCGCTGATGCCGTCGATGGCGGAGAGCTCCACGTCGGAAAACCCGAATTCCCTGGCGGCGTCCAGCGCCGGTATGAGATCGTCGCCGGGCACGCTGTTGGTACAGAACCAAAAAGGGGAGAGGTGCAGCATCCTTGACTCATCCTTCCTCATCGAATTGCAGCATCACCTTGGCGTGGATGCCGCTTGCCTTCTCGGCGAAGGCCTGGATTCCCTGTGAAAAGGGGAACAGCCCGGTCACGACCTCCTCCAGCCTGAGCCTGCCGGCCATGGCGATGGCGGAGGGGAAGTAGCCGCTGGGGACGCAGACGCAGGAGATGGTCGCGTCCTTCCAGTAGAGGTTGAAGAGGTTGACCTCGAGGTTGAAATCCATGCCGTAGAGCCCGAAATAGACGACCGAACCGCCCCGGGCGACGATGTTGAGCGCCGTCTGGGCGGAGCCGCGGCTGCCAGAGGCCTCGATGACCGCGTCGTACCCCATGCCGCCGTTCAGCAGCAGCGCCTCGGTCACCAGGTTGCACCCGCTCGGGTCGAGGACCACGTCCGCGCCGAACCGTTTGGCCATCTCCCGCTTGGCCGCCACCGGCTCGACGACCACGATCTTCCCCAGGGGATACTGCCGCGCCAGCTTCAGGATGATCTGCCCCATGGCGCCGCCGCCGAGGATGATGAGGTTTTTCCCCCAGTCGAGGCGCGCTTTCGAGATGGCGTGCATGGCCATCATCAGCGGCTCGATCAGGCTGCCGGCCGGCAGGGAGACCTCCGCGGGCAGCAGGAAGGCCTGCTTCGCGTCGATCGAGATGTATTCCGTCATCAGGTCGGTGCGGCCGCCCGGATTGATGCAGAAATTCGGCTGGTTGCTGCGGCAGGCGTCGCACTGCCCGCAGAAGGTATACGGATTGATCGCCACCCGGTCCCCGGGCTTGAGCTCCGCCGGGGAGACCCGCTTGCCGACCGCCTCGATGATCCCCGAGCCCTCGTGCCCCAAAACGCCGTTTTTGGGGTAGGCCGCCTTGCCGTTCAGCATCATCATGTCATATCCGCAGATGGAGGCGTATTTCATCCGCACCAGCACCTCGTCCGGCCCCGGCTCGGGAGGGTCGGGCAGGCCCAGGAAATAGAGCTCCCGGTTTCGGCGCATCCGAAGTGATTTCATATGCCTCCCGCCTTTCGTAATTCCGTCCGGTATTGCTGCGGGGTCTTGCCGACCTGCTTTTTGAATACCTGGCTGAAGTATTTCGCGTTGTCGAACCCCACCATCCCGGCGATATCGATGATCTTGTAGGGGGTTTCCAGCAGCTGCATCGCCCGCTGGATCCGCCGCTCGTTCACATAGGCGCTGAACGAGCTGCCGGTCTCCCGCTTGAAGAGCCGGCTGAGGTAGGTGGCGTTGATGTGGACGTGCCCGGCCGCGCGCTCGAGGCTGATCTCCTCGCCGAGGTTTTGGTTGATGAAGCTGGTGACCTCGATGATCAGCTGGTTGGAGCTCCGGTTTTCGTTGCAGAGCTGGTCGTAGAGCTTTAAAAACAGCTCCCGGAACGCCTCGAACGCCTCGTGGGCGCTGGAGAACTGCCGGATGCGCAGGGCGAACTCGTCGTCGGAGCCGGTCAGCCCGAAGTTGTAGCGCAGGCGGCTGTACTGGACTGACAGCTGCGTGGTGACGAAAGAATAGAGGTCGGTGGACATGTCGTGGCAGACCAGCGCCTCCAGCGAGCCCAGCGAGGAGACCAGCTGGGGCCGCGCGAGGTTTTGCAGCGCGAGGGAGAGAACGCTCAGCAGGTCGCGGACCTGTCCCTGGGTGGCCGTGGACTGGTAGGCCCGGACGGTTTTGGGCTGCAAGAAGGGCGGGGAGAAGAAGAACCGTTTGTGCCGGAGCTGCAATAGGTCCTTGCACTGGCTGTGCCAGCGCTCTATGGGGAGCGGCACGTCGGAGATCTCGAAGGCGAGCGGCGGGATGCTGTAGGGGGCGAGGGCGAGATTGATCTTTCCGATCAGCCGTTCCCAGTCGGGTTCGTCCTGCCCCTCCGCCAACAGGATGCAGAGGTTGCTCTCCCGGTAGACGCACAGCTCGCATTTGCCGACCGGCTCCAGAACGGCGAAGAGATCGTGGAGCACCGCCTCCAGGCTGTCGATCTGGCTGAAAAAATTGAAGGGCTCGTCGTTGCGCGGCTTCGGGCTTCCCAGAAGCTGCCAGCAGTCGCTGCGCCCCACGCGCAGGCGGCCGAACTCCACCTGCGCCTCGCCGGTGCGCAGCGGGATCAGGCCCATCAGCAGCTCCATGACCTCCAGGCTGTGCTGCACCGCCTGGTCGTGCTGCTCGCGCGCCGGCGGCTCCCGCTTCTTCCGTCCGTGCTGCTCGGCGGCGGCGCAGAGCGCCTGCAAAAGGTCCTCCTCCGGCGGGAGCTCGGTCGGGAAGACGGCCGCCACCCGGGAGTTCACGGGCGCGCCGAGGGAGAGCCCGGGCTCGTCGTTCAGAAGCAGGAAGGTCGGGCAGATGCCGCGGGGGAGCAGGTAGTTGATGAGGTCCTCCGCGTTCCAGAAGTTCATGTAGGCGGGCATGATGACCAGGTCGGGCTGGGTCGATTCAATCAAGCTCATGCCGAGGACGCTGTTGTCGGCGGTCCCGCCGAGCTGGAACTTGTCGGGATATTTCTGGAGGATCCCTCTGAGGTACTGGATTTGGGAATACTGGGTCGAAATCATCAGCACGGTATGGATCTCCGCCGCCCCCTCTCCGTTGTGGATGCAAAAAAACAACCTTTTTCACGCGCCCGCGCAGAAGGTTATATTAAATATATATCCTACTTTCCGCGCGAAAGCAAATGTTTTTTCCCCTTTTTGGGCGATTCCCCGAAAGTGGTAGAATATGCGGACTTTTTCCCGCCGGTCTTCTGACCGCCGCAAAATATTGACCGTGCCGCGGGCCACCCTGCAAAAGGATACTGTCCATTTGAAGTAAAAAAATTGAACCTTTTTCCAAATCAGATACCGGCTTCCCCCGGCGGACCGCCCGCCCGCATAAAATTGCACAACAAATTCGACCAAAATGGAAAACACAATGCGCCTATTTTTTGTTGATATTATAATATGATTTAGAAAAGCCATCCACCACATCAATTGTAGAAAAGAGGAGTGCATTATGCGCAGTATTCGTTATTTCGGAAACGGAACCCTGAAGATGCTCGACATTCCCGAGCCCCAGATCACCCGGCCGGACGACGTTAAAATCAAAGTGGCCTACTGCGGCGTCTGCGGTTCCGACCTGCATTTCAAACGCGCTGAACTGGACTTCCTGTTCGATAAGGAAAACGGAACGCCCATCGGGCACGAGGCCTCCGGCGTCATCACCGAGCTCGGGCCGGCCGCGACCGCCAAGGGGCTCAAGGTGGGCGACCAGGTGACCTATTACTACAACGAGCACTGCGGGAGCTGCTATTACTGCCGCAACGGGCAGGAGCAGTTCTGCGAGAATATGACCGGCTCCTCCGCCGCCATGTCCGATTATCTCGTCGTGCGGGAGCAGGCGGTCCACAAGCTGGTCGGCGGCTGCGACCTCAAGCGCGGCGCCCTCATCGAGCCAATCTCGGTCTGCCTGCACGGCATCGACCTGGCGCGCATCAAGGTGGGCTCGACCGTGGCGATCTCGGGCGGCGGCACCATGGGGATGCTGATGACCCAGCTGGCCAAACGCTCCGGCGCCACCAAGCTGACGGTGATCGAGCCGATCGCCATGAAGCGAGAGATGGCCAAAATGCTGGGCGCGGAATATGTGATCGACCCGGTGGGCCAGGACCGCAAGGAGGAGGCGCTGAAGATCACCGACGGACGCGGATTCGACGTGGTCATCGAGGCGTCCGGAAGCTGGCGTGCGTGCGACGGCATCGAGGAGCTGGTGGGCAAGGGCGGCACCCTGGAATTCTTCGCCGCGCTCTACCGCAGCGACTACGACTACAAGCTGAACCTCTTCCAGGCGTTCTTCAAGGAGATCCAGATTGTGGGCGGCGTGTTCCAGTCCCCCTACGCCTTCCCGCGCAGCGTGGCGCTGGCCAACGTGCTGGAGCTGGACCCCATCCTGGTGGACGGATGCGTCTTCGAGGCGGAGGATTTCGAGCAGGCGTTCGAGGCCCAGATGGACGGGCGGACCATCAAATCCCTGATCAAGTTCGACTAGTGACAAGTGTGTGTTAAGGAGGAAAGAGGCGAAGTATGGACAACAAACAATATTACGTCAAGCTCCCAGTCTGGAAAAAATGCGCGTTCGGCTCGATCGACACGGCCAACAACTTCAGCTGGTCCTACATCAGCTCCTTTTTGGCGATCTATCTGACGGACACCTTCCTGATCCCCGCGAGCTATGTGTCCATCATGTTCCTGGTGTGCCGTTTCTGGGACGCGATCAACGACCCCATCGTCGGCTATCTGGCCGACCGCACCCGCACCCGCTGGGGCCGCTACCGGCCGTGGATCTTTTTCGGCACCGCGCCGCTCTTCATCACGACGGCGCTGCTCTTCTGGCCGCACCCCGATTGGGCGCTCCCGACCAAGATGGTCTACGTCTGCGCCCTTTACGCGCTGGTGGTGCTCTTCTACACGATGGTCAACCTGACCTACGGCTCCCTCAACGCGGTCGTCACGCAGGACCCGGCGGAGCGCGGGTCGCTGGCCTCCTACCGGCTGCTCTTTGCCTACATAGGCTCCACGGCGATGACCCAGCTGGTCGTGCGCGCGGAGCCCGTCCTCTCCAGCAAAAACCCCGGCATGGGCTACTTCTACCTGGCCGTCATCTTTGCCGTCTTCTGCATCCCCATGCAGATCTTCGGCGCGAAGGTGCAGAAGGAGGTCATCCCGCCCTCCAACACGGGCGTCAAGATGTCCATCTTCAAGCAGCTGCGGCTCTCCTTTAAAAACGTCCCCTTCATGATGGTCTGCATCATGTTCCTCGCGCAGGGCTTCTCCCTCTACGGCGTGGGCGCGATCAACACCTACTGGTTCAAGTACGTGGTGGGCGACACCAACCCGCTGGCCACCTACTCCCTGATCACGCTGGTGCCCTCGATGCTCGGCTGCTTCACCTCCCAGTTCTGGAGCAACAAGCTCCGGAACAAGGGCAAGGCCATCGGCATCACCTACGTCGCGCAGGCGGTCTTCTTCACCCTGCAGTTCTTCCTGTTCCGCAACACGGTCAACATCGGGGTGATGTATTTCCTCGGAATTGTCGTGCAGTACTTCGCGGGCGCCAACATGTCGCTCATCTACGGCATGGTCCCGGATACGATCGAATATTCCGAGCTCATCACCAAGGGAGAGCGGATGGACGGTTTCCTCAACACCCTCTCCTCCTTCTGGAACAAGGTGGGCATCACGATTGGCACCGCGGGGACCGTGTGGATCCTGGACCTGGTGGGCTATGTGCCGAACGCGGCGGACCAGCCCTCCAACGTTATTCTCGCGCTCGACCTGATGAAGTGGATCCTGCCGACCATCTTCTGCATCATCGCCCTTGTCTCGCTGATCTGGTACAAACTGGACTACGCGAACTTCGACAAGCTGGTCGCCACCCTCAACGAACAGCGCCCGGTCTGGGAGGCCGAACGCAAAGCCGCCGCCGGGAAGTGACCCCGTCCGGCCGGAGGAAAAGGAGGATTTCCAATGTATCAATCCGACGTGCAGCGCTTTGAACGCTCCAAGAACACCGACCTGTTTGTCACCTTTTTCCCGCTCGTCCTGGCGTTCGGGCTGCGCGGCTTTCTCCTGAAAACCGGCCTTCCGGAGGCGGCCCTCTTTGCGGCGCAGGCGCTGCTGGCGGTCTTTCTGGCCGCCGCGTTCCTGCTCAGCCACCACTGCTATTTCCGTCTCTTCCGCTATACGGTGGCCGAGCGGGGCGGGAGCGGCTACCCCGCGGAGTCGCTCACCTTTGAGCGGCTCTGCGGCAAAAAGTCGCGGATTTACGAGCGGGTCCTGCGCGGTGAAATGCTTTATCTGGCCGCGCCGGATGAGCGCTGCGCGGCGTATGGGAAGCCCTCGGCTTCCTACCGCCTCACGGTCCTTCCCTCCCGGAGCGCCTGCCGGCTCTATTACCGGCAGGAGGGGACCCTCTACTGCGCGGCCTTTCATCCGGACGAACGGCAGGCCGCCGTCCTGCGCCGGTGGACCGGCCAGGACAAAGCGGAAAACCGGCCTGAAGCGGCCGGATCATGTTAGGAGGTAAAATCTTTTATGGCTGAGAAATCACTGGTCCGGAGGCTGGAAAAGGCCTCTCTGGACACCAAGCTGCGTCTGCTGGACCTGTGCCACCAGACGATGATCCACATTGGCGGCGACCTGTCGGTCTGCGATATGATGACCGCGCTCTGGCAGTATGCCATCCGCTACGACGTGGAGAACCCCCACTGGGACGGGCGGGACCGTTTCGTCCTCTCCAAGGGGCACGCGGCGGCCGTCACATCCTTCAGCCAGGCGGCCATCGGCTGCTACGACGTCCAGGACATCTATAAGGAATACGCCACCGACTTCGGGCGGTTCGGCATGCACTCCTGCAACCTGGCGAACCCCTATGTCGACGTTTCCACCGGCTCGCTCGGGCATGGGATGCCCGTGGCCGCGGGCATGGCGGCGGCCCTCAGGCGCAAGGGCTCCCAGAGCAGGGTCTACTGCGTCATCGGGGACGGCGAGTGCGGGGAGGGCTCCATCTGGGAGGGCGCGATGTTCGCCCACCAGTACCAGCTGGGGAACCTGGTCGTGTTCGCCGACCGCAACGGCTTCTCCTTTGACGGCCCCACCGAGGAATACATGGCGCTCGAGCCCTTTGCCGGCAAATGGCGGGCGTTCGGCTGGAATGTGGTGGAGATCGACGGCCACGACATGGACGCGATCATCGACACGATCGACCGCCTCCCCGACGTGTCCAGCGACACGCCGACCATCGTCATCGGCAAGACCGCCAAGGGACACGGCGTGAGCTTTATGGAGAACAACGCCTCCTGGCACGCGGGCGGCGTCAATACGGAGGACTGGGAAAAGGCGAAGGCGGAGCTGACCGCCGCTTATCAAGAGAAATGGGGTGCGGCCGTATGAGCGGAATGACGCTGAATATGGAAGTAATGACCAGCCTGCGGGACGCCGTCGGAAAATGCCTGGCGGAGCTGGGCAAAAAGTACGACAACATGCTCGTCATGACGGCGGATGTGGACACCTCCTCCCGCATTCAGGCGTTCAAGGAGGCGTTCCCCGACCGCTGCTACAATGTGGGAATCGCGGAGCAGTGCCTGATGAGCACCGCCGCCGGGCTTGCCCACGAGGGCTTCAAGCCGCTGACCTTCGCCTTCGCGCCCTTCGCCTCGATGCGCTGCTACGAGCAGGTCCGCACCGACATCTGCTACACCAAGCTGCCGGTCATCATCATCGGCAACGGCGCCGGGTATTCCAACGGTGCTTCCGGCTGCACCCACTGCGGCCTGGAGGATTCGGCGCTGATGGTGGCCTGCAACAACATGACCGTCATCGAACCGGGCGACCCGGCGCAGATGGTAAAGGTGCTTGAGGCGGCCATGGAGCTGAACGCGCCGGTCTATATCCGGCTGGGCCGCGAGGCCACCACCTCCCTGTACGCGGAGGACGTCAAATATGAGATCGGCAAGGCTCTGATCCCCCGCGAGGGGAACGACGGGGCGTTCGTCTGCACCGGTATCATGGTCCACTTCGCCATGGAAGCGGCGAAACGGATCCGTGAGGAGCTCGGCAGGGAGATCCGGGTGGTGGATATGCACACCGTCAAGCCCCTCGACCGCGACGCGGTCATCGCCGCCGCGAAGACGGGGCGCGTGGTCGCCGCGCAGGACCACAACATCAACGGGGGACTGGGACAGCTGGTCGGCTCCACGATCGCCGAGGCGGGAATCACCTGCAAGCTGGCCATCCGCGGATGCCCGGACGAGTTCGTCCCGATCGCGACGCCGGAGTTCCTCTACGCCCGCAACGGCATGGACGCCGACGGGCTCTACCAGGCAATGAAGGCTCTGCTTTAATCTACCGCCGCAGGAGATGGAGGCGGGCGGGAGACCGCCCGCCTCCATTTTGTGAGAAGGGGGAAACGCCATTGGATAAGCTCCGCGCCGGGCTCCTCACGGGGAGGGAGGCCCGCCTGCTGCTGCTCCTCGCGGGCGCCAGCTTTTTGCGAAACCAGCTCTGGCTCACGCCGTCCCCCCTGATGACCGTCATCATGGACGATATGCGCATCGGGTACCGGCAGGGCGGGCAGCTGCTCTTTATTGTCACCGTCCTAATGGGGATCTCCCTCTTCGTCGGGAGCAGGGTCATCGACCGGCTGGGCGCCAGCCGCGCGATGGCGATCGCGATCGGCTGCCTCGCGCTCGACGGCCTTTTCGCCTTCTTTTGCAGAAGCTACCCGCTCGTCCTCGTGGGGCGCGCGTTCAGCGGGATCGGTTACGGGCTGGGCAGCGGGGCGCAGGGCGTCCTGGTCACGGAGCGGTTCCCGCCCGCCCGGCGCGGGCTGATCAATACGATCAACGCCGCCGTAAACGCGCTGAGCATCGCGGCCGCCTACGCGGTCACCGTGCCCCTCTACCGCTTTTTCCACTCCTGGCGCGGGACGCTGCTCTTCTGGTCGCTCGTGTCCGCGGCTTGGATGGGCATCTTCATTCTGTTCGACGCCGCCCACGCGCCGCCCGCGGCCGGCGCGCCGTCCAGGGCGCCCGCCAGCCTTGCGCAGGCGGCGCGCCTCCCGAAGGTGTGGTGCATGGCCGCCGCGATGGGCGGACTGACGATCCTGTACACGGGCTACTCCTCCTATCTGCCCTCCTTTCTCGCCGAGGCGCGCGGGTTCTCCCTGCAGGCCGCCGGGACGGCGACCGGCATGATCTCCGTGGCGGGGCTGGCCGGATGCCTGCTGTGCGGTCCCCTCTTCACGCGGCTGCGCGCCGTCCACATCCCGCTGCTTGCGCTGGAGCTTCTGGTGCTGGCGGGCGCCGCGGGGACCGCGCTCTTTCCGTCCCACGCGGGAATCTACGGCGGCATCTTGCTGCTGGGGTTCTGCTTCAACGGCTGGGGGACGGTCTCGGTGACCGCCCTGATGAACATGGACGGGATGACGCCGAGGCTGATGGGAGGGGCGGTCGCGATCTACAGCGGCCTTGGGGGGATCGCCGCCGTCTGCGTCCCGGGCATGTTCTCCTTCTTCCAGGCGCGGTTCGGTATCCGGAGCGCGCTCGCCCTCTTCTGCCTCTTCGTGCTTCCCGCGCTGGCCGGGACCGGGCTGTACGCCCTCCTCTGCCGCCGGCGCGGCGCATGAAAAAAGCCTTGCGCGGAACCCTCGCGCAAGGCTTTTTTCACCGGTGCGGCAAATTTTCGGCAAAACAAAACCGGCCGGTCAGAAGACCGGCCGGTTTGATCTGGTGGGAACACGGGGACTCGAACCCTGGACTTCCTGCGTGTGATGCAGGCACTCTAACCAGCTGAGCTATGCTCCCGAGACAAGTGATATTATAGCACATCGTCCGGGGAAAGGCAAGCCCTTTTTTGCACTCAGTCGTCGAACTCCTGCATGACGTTCCCGATCGTGATCGTGCGGTGGGGAAGCCAGACATACTGCCCCTCCAGCCGGGGGACCGCCTCCTTGACGTCCCGCCCGGTGGAAAGCGCGTAGGCGAGCTCGAAGATCGCCTCGGCCTGTCCCTTGGCGTCGTTGAGCACGGTTCCGGTCAGCGTCCCCTCCTTGATCGCTTCGCGGGCGGGGGGCGTTGCGTCGATGCCGACGATCACCGGCAGGTCCTCGATGCCCGCCGCGCGGTAGGCGTCGATCGCGCCGAGCGCCATATCGTCGTTGTTGCTGAAGACCACCTCGATACGGGGGCCGATCTCCTCGTCCTTCAGCCACTGCCCCATCTTGGCGGAGGCCTGCGCGCGCTGCCAGTTGGCGGTGTCGTTGGCGAGCTTCTCCACGCTGATGCCCGCGCCCGTCACCGTCTTGATCGAATATTCGGTGCGGATGGCGGCGTCCTGGTGGCCGGGCTCCCCCTCAAGCATGACGTATTGGATCTTGCCGTCCCCGTTGCGGTCGACCAGCTCGGGGTTCTGGTTGAAGAGGTTGGAGACGATCCGTCCCTGCAGGACCCCCGATTCGCTGGCGATGGCGCCGACATAGTAGGCGCGGTCCCACCGCTGCATGTCCTCCTCGACCGGCTCGCGGTTGAAAAAGACGATGGGGATGTTCGCGGACTTGGCCTTGTCGATAATGACGGAGGCGGCCGTGCGGTCGACCTCGTTGACGCAGATGACGTCGTAGCCCTGCGAGAGGAACTTGTCCACCTGGTCGTTCTGGATGCCCTGGTTGCCCTTGCCGTCCATCACATTGACGGAGATCTTGACCTTGTCCCGGGACTCGCGGGCCTTTGCGGTCTCGAGGAAATACCCGCTGAGGGTGGAGATAAAGGTGTCGTCCTGCCGGTAGACGGTCATGCCGATCTTGATCTGCCGCAGGTCGGGGTTCTGGCTGTCGTCCGAATCGCTGCATCCGCCGGAAAAAAGCGTCAGGCAGAGCGCGGCGGACAACAGGAGCGCCGTCCTTTTCCAGAGCGTGTTCATGCGAAAACCTCCTTCTTGCGGGTCCCCGCCGGGGCGCCGGTTCAGCGGATAAACGGGAAGAGCAGCCGCTGGTTTTCCGGGTCGTACATGTTTTTCCAGTTGATCATGCGGTGCTCGACGACGGTGGCCGGCGCGACCGGCCGCTTCTTGAGGGAATCGACGGCCGCCTTGACCCCCAGGTATCCGATGCCGAAATCGTTCTGCACGATCGTGGCGTTGACAATGTCCTGCTCGATATAGGAAGCGACCTTGCCAGTCGAGCCGATGCCGAAGAGGGTGAGGTAATCGGCCTGCTCGTCGATGACCGCCTGCGCGGCCGCCTCGAGCGCGGTGACGTCGAGGGTGACCACCACGTCGACCGACTTGGGCCGCAGCTCCTGGGCCAGCGTCCGGGCGGCCTCCGACGATTCGTCGGGGAGCGTCCAGCTGATTACCTCGCCGCCGATCTCGCCGAGCACGCTCATGAGCCCGGCGCGCCGCTGCTGCACGTTGCTGCACTGCGCGCTCGATTCCACGACGGCCAGCCGCTTGCGGGCGTTGCCGCTGCGCACGATCTCCTGGCCGAGCTGGACACCCATGGCGTAGTTGTCCGCCGAGATATAGGACTTGACCGCGGCGCTGTTGACGGTCGATTCGATGCAGACCACCGGAATGTTCTCGGAGACCTGCTCGACCGTGCTGACCAGGCCGTTGCTGTCGGCGGCGGCGAGGACGATCGCGTCCACGCCGCTGTCGTATTCGCGCTGGATCAGGGAGATCTGCTCGGGGAGGTTGTTCTCCTCCGACAGGGTGATGAAGCTCAGGTCGACGTTCATCTCGCTGGCGGCCTGGTCGGCCCCCTGCTTGATGCTCTCCCACTGCTCGCCCGTCTTGCCCCGCACGATGAGGGAGACGTCGTAGACCTCGGGGACCTTCTCCTCCCCGAGCACGTCGAAGGTGAGGATCGCGAAGGAGATCGCGAACGCGGACAGGAGCAGCACAAACACGAGAATCTTTCGCTGCGTCATTTCACATCCCCTCCTTTCACAGCCTCGTCGTAGCTGTGGCGGGGCAGGTGGATGCGCACGGTGGTGCCCACGTCCGGCTCGCTGAGGATGGTCAGGCCGTAGCCCTCCCCATAGCGCAGCTGGATGCGCTGGTTGACGTTGCGCAGCCCGATGCCGGACCCCTTGGAGCGCACCCGCGTCTCGTCAGTCAGAAGGGTCCCGCAGACCTCCTCGGGGATGCCGCTGCCGTTGTCCTCGACGTCGATGTAGAGGTCGCCGTCCTCCCCGACGTAGGAGCGGACCCGGATCTCGCCGTCCCCGTCCATGAACTCCATGCCGTGGTAGATGGCGTTTTCCAACAGCGGCTGGACGATCAGCTTGATCGTCTCGAGGCGCAGCGTCTCGGGCGCGGCGTCGATCGAGACGGCGAATTTGTTCTTGTAGCGCATCTTCTGGATGGTCAGGTAGTTGCGCGCGTGCTCGAGCTCGTCGTTCACCGGGATGACCGTTTTGCCCTTGGACAGGCTGATGCGGAAGAGCCGCGCGAGCGCGGTGACCATCGTGACCGCCTCCTCGTACCGCTCGTTCTCGATCATCCAGACGATCGAATCGAGGGTATTGTAGAGGAAGTGGGGGTTGATCTGGCTCTGGAGCGCGTCGAACTCGCTCTTGCGCTTGGCCTCCTGCTCGACGACGATGTCCTCCATCAGCTGGCGCATCTGGCCCACCATCCGGCGGATCGTCTTGCCGAGGTGCTGGATCTCGTAGGAGCCGCCGACGGCGATGTTGACGTCGAGGTTGTTCTTTTCCAGCTCTTTGACCGAGTTTTCCAGCGCCTTGATCGGGTTGGCGATGCGCGACGAGACGAAGAGGTTCGCGAACACCATCAGAAACATCGTAAAGAAGATGATGAAGACCGCGAAGGTGCGGATGTGGTAGTAGTCGGCGGTGATGTCGGCCATCGGGGTCACGCCGACGATCTTCCAGCCGGTGTAGCCGACCGTCTTGACGGTGACCACCCGTTCCCGGCCGTTGAAGGTTTCCACGTGGTTGCCGTCCTCGTAGTGGACGGCGGCGTGGTTGTTTTCCTCGAGCAGGTTGGAGTAGAGCAGCTGCTGACGGGGGTGGTAGATGATCTCCCCCTCGCTGTCGATGAGGTAGACGTAGCCGCTGCCGCCGAGGCGGACGTTTTTGAAGAGCTGCTCGATGCCCGAAAAGTTCATGTCGACGAGCAGCACGCCGTGGCGGACGTTTCCGCTGCTGGTCAGCTCGACGGCGCGGGAGAGGGAGACCACCCACCGGTAGCGGTAATCGGGGTCCTCGAAGAGGTTCTGCACGTGCGGGGCGGAGAAATGCAGGTTTTCAATCTTGCCCATCGCGCGCACGAACCAGTCCTGCCCGTTGGGCTGGACCGTCTTTTTCAGGATCGAGAGCGGGGACGCGGCCACGAGCCCGCCCTCGTCGTCCACCACCACGATGCTGACGAGCAGGTCGCGGTTGGTCTCATAGAGCAGGTTCATCTGCGCGTCGATCGTCTCGTCCGCGAGGTCGACGTTCTTGATGACGCGGTAATACATCGCGTCCGAGACGCGCATCATATTGCGCAGGTAGGTGTCGAGGTTCATATTGACCTGCTCGATGACGCGCCGGTTGTCCTCCTTGACCATCTGCTCGGTCGAGGTGGCGAAGCGCAGGTAGAGGGTCAGCCCCAGGAAGATCATCCCCACCATCGCCACGATCGTAAAGGAGATCGAGATCATGTACTGGATGCTGCGCTTCTGGTAGGACTTGGTGACGCGCCGGAACCACTCCCGAATGGCGTCAATCATGTGCGGCCCCCTGGCTGCTGCGGTATTTGGTCGGCGACATGCCGAACTGCTTTTTAAAGACGTAGCTGAAATAGTTCGGCTCGGTGTAGCCGACCTTCAGCGAGATCTCGTAGGTCTTGTCCTCGGTGGTCGAAAGGAGCTTGACCGCCTCGTCCATGCGCACCTGCGTGAGGTAGGCCACAAAGCTCATGCCCGTCTCCTTTTTAAAGAGGGTGGAGAAGTAGGCGGGGGAGACGTGCAAATGGTCGCAGAGCATCTCGACCGAGATGTCGGGGCTCTGGTAGTTTTCCGATATGAACTGCTTGGCGCTCTCGGCGATCTCCTTGGAGGAGTTGGTGCGCTCCCGGCGGATCATTGTGGAGATCGTCAGGCACATCTCGGTCAGGCGGCGGCCCAGCTCGTCGAGGGAATCGAAGCTCGTGAGGGCGAAGCCGTTGTCGAAATCCCGCCCGAACACCTTGGAGGCGTCGAGCTGGTAGGTGCGGATGACCTTGAGCAGCTCGGCCATCATCTCCATGAGGCAGAGCTGGTACTGCCCGATCGGCAGGCGCGCCTCCTTGAACCGCCCGACGCAGCGGTCGACGGCGTGACGGATATTCTCCGGGGTCCCCAGCTTGATGGCAGCGAGCAGGTCACGCTTGTCCTGCTCGTCGAAGGGGAGCTGCGCGGTGGGGTCGGGCTCGACGTCGTCGATGTAGATCGCGCGCCCCGAGCCCATCAGCACCCGGTAGTCGAGCGCGCTGCGCGCGCCCTCGGCCGAAAAATGCAGGTCGGCGAGCGACTCGCACAGGCTCCCGACCCCCGCGGTCAGCGTCAGGCGCAGGAACCGCTTGGCCAGCTTGCAGACCTGGTTCATGCCGTCGATGAGGGCGAGCACCTGTCCGCGCTCGTCGAAGCTGGCGATGACCGCGACCGAGTCGTTGTAGAGGGTGCTCTTGAAGCAGCACCGCCGCCCGAGGTTCTCGTCGATGATCTGCCGCACCGAGAGGGGAAGCAGCTCGCTCTGGCGGATGGGCGCGTCCTCCGGCGTGTCGCTGTCGAAATGGGTGAGCACGACCGCCCAGTACCGCCCCGACAGATCGATGCCGTACTGCTCCGCCTGTTCGCCGGCGCGGCGCTCGGTAATCCGCCCGTCGAGCAGGCGGGCGTAGAACTGCTCGCGCAGCAGCGGCAGGCTGCTCTGGTAGCGCTGGCGCAGCAGCGCGATGTTTCGCTTTTCGGCGAACTCCGCGTCGAGCTGGCTTTTCAGGCGCTGCAAAACCGCCGTCAGTTCGGCGGCGTTGATCGGTTTTAGGATGTACTCGGCGGCGCCCATCTGGATCGCCTTCTGGGCGTACTCGAAGTCGTCGAAGCCGGAGAAAATCACGAGCTTGGTGTCGGGCATCAGCTCGCACAGCCGCTTCCCGAGGGTGAGCCCGTCCATGAAGGGCATCTTGATGTCGGTCATCACGACGTCGGGGTGGAGCTGCTCGGCCAGCTCGAGCGCCTCCTGGCCGTTTTCGGCCGAGGCGACCAGCTCGAACCCGTTGCCCTTCCAGTCGATCTTGCGCCGGATCCCGTCGCGGATCTCCTCCTCGTCGTCGACAAGCATAACGCGGTACAGGGACATGGAATCCTCCTTCCGGCCGGCGGGTCCCCGCCCGCGGCCGCAAAACCTCCCCGGCGGGAGGGCTTTTCAGGCGGGCGGCCCTTCGCGCCGGCCCCCGCTGCAGTGGGAAAACAGGGCGCGTCGTGCGCGCCGGAAGGGGTTCTGTGCAGGATACACAGTATTGTTCCCCTGATAATCACTAGCATTATATCATTTTCTTCCAAAAAAAGAAAGGGCCGACTTGAAAAGCCGGCCCTTTTTTTGGGAAACCAAACGGTTAGGATTATTTCTTGCGATATTTGCCCATGTCGATCGCGACCGCGACGGCGATGATGATGCCCTTGATGACCTGCTGCCACATCGGGGAGATGTTGATAAACTGCAGGCCGTACTGGATGACCGAGAAGATCAGAACACCGGAGACGATGCCGCCGACCTTACCGATACCGCCGTTCAGCGAGACGCCGCCGACGACGCAGGCGGCGATTGCGTCGAGCTCGTAGCCGTTGCCGTAGTTGTTGGTGGCGCCCGCGGTACGGGCGGCCTCCAGAACGCCGCCGACGCCGTAGAGGGCGGAGGCGAGGATGAAGATGCCCATGATGGTCTTGAAGACGTTGACGCCCGAAACGACCGCCGCTTCACGGTTGCCGCCGATGGCGTAGACGTTCTTGCCGAAGACCGTCTTGTTGAGCACGAACCAGATGATCACCAGTACGACGAGGGCGATCGGGACGAGGATCGAGATGCCGGGGAAGACGACCTGTCCGGCCGCGTTCCTGATTTCACCGAGCTTGGTGAGACCGAGGGCGGAGAAGTCGGAGCGGATGCCGCCCAGAGGCTGCGAGTTGTTGGGAGGCAGATCGAAGTAGAGGGAAGTCGCGCCGTAGACGATAACCTGGACGGCCAGCGTTGCGATGAACGGGTGCATGTCGTATTTCGCGACGAGGAAACCGTTCAGGGTGCCGAAGAACATGCAGGCGATGATCGCGAGCAGGATCGGCAGGATGATCGGGACCTGCGGCAGGTCGGGGTAGAAGCGGTTGGCATATGTAGCCGTCTGGAGCATCGAGCAGGAGATGACCGCCGCCAGGCCGACCATACGGCCGGCGGACAGGTCGGTGCCCGCGATCAGCAGGGTGAAGCAGATACCCAGCGCGATGATCAGCCTCGTGGAGGAGATCGACAGGATATCGAGGATAACGCGGACCTGCATGAACCGGCGCTCCTTGATGCAGATGATCACAACGAGCACGAGCAGCGCGAGGATGATCGCGTAGTTGGTCAGGAAGGCTTTCGCCGCTTTTTTGGAGAACGTGACGTCGCCGAGGGTGGCGCGCCGGGAATACTGGATGCCGCCGTAGATGGCGACGATGATGCCGAGGCCGATCATGATGACCGGCAGGTCAAAAATCACCTTGGACAGGTCAACGGCGAATTGCAGGAGCAAACCGAGGACGATCAAAACGCCGCCGCCAATGATGAAGCCAAGGGAGAATTTCGCGCGGGGGACGATCTTTCCTTGCATTCCTAGTACCTCACTTTCCTAAATCATTTCATAAACTGGGTTGCCAGGCGCATAACCTCGACCTGGTCGAACTGGTCCTTCTCGAGGAAGCCGGTAACCCTGCCCTCGCACATGACCATGACGCGGTCGGCCATGCCGAGCAGCTCGGGCATCTCGGAGGAGATCATGATGATGCTCTTGCCCGCCTTGACGAGGTCGAGCATAATGGTGTAGATCTCATATTTGGCGCCGACGTCGATGCCGCGCGTCGGCTCGTCAAGAATCAGGATGTCGGGGTCGGTGAGCAGCCAGCGGGCGATCAGCACCTTCTGCTGGTTGCCGCCCGAAAGGTTCTGCATGGCGGTCTCAAGGGTCGGGGTCTTGACGTTGAGCTGCTTGTCGGCTTCCGACGCGGCCTGGTAGCGTTTCTTCTCCTGAAGCACGCCGTGTCTGGCGTATTTCTGCTGGCTTGCAATAACGGTGTTGTCGAGCACCGAAAGGGAACCGAACACGCCGGTCGCGCGCCGTTCCTCGGTCAGCAGGGCGATTTTGGCGGCTTTGGCGTCACGCACGTTCTTGACGTGGAAGGCCTTGCCGTTCTTCTCGATGATGCCGGAAGCGATCTCCCGCAAACCAAAGATCGCTTCGACCAGCTCGGTGCGCTGCGCGCCGACCAGTCCGCCGATGCCGAGAATCTCGCCGCGGTGCAGGTGGAAGCTGACGTCCTGGAATGATTTGGGAAGTGGGGAGCAGAGGTCCTTGACACGGAGCACCGTCTCGCGCGGGAAGGGCTCGTAGTCCTTGGGCGGGAAGCGGTTGGTCATGTCGCGGCCGACCATGCGGCTGATGATCAGGTCGGTGGTCAGCTCGGCGGCGGGCCAGGTGCCGACATACTGTCCATCGCGCATGATGGTGACCTCGTCCGCGATGCGCAGGATCTCTTCCATCTTGTGCGAAATGTAGATGATGGAACGTCCTTCGTCGCGGAGCTGGTTGATGATCTTGAAGAGGTGCTCGGTCTCATTATCGGTCAGCGACGAAGTCGGCTCATCCATGATAATGATCTTCGAGTTGTAGCTGACGGCCCTTGCGATCTCCACCAGCTGCAGGGTGGATGCGGAGAGCTCGCCGGCGCGGATTTCGGGGTCGATGTCCAGATCGACCTTTTTGAACAGGTCCTTGGTCATCTGGATCATTTTCTTGCGGTCCACGGCGATGCCCCTCATGGGGAACCTGCCCAGCCAGATGTTCTCCATGACCGGCCGGAACCGGATCGGGTGGAGCTCCTGGTGGATCATGGAAACGCCCAGATCAAGCGCCTGCTTGGAAGTGTTGATGACTTCCTTTTTCCCGTCGAGAATGATCTCGCCGCCATCTTCGTGATAGATGCCGAAAAGACATTTCATCAGGGTGGATTTGCCGGCGCCGTTCTCACCCATCAGAGCGTGCACGGTGCCCGGACGGACTTTTAGTGTAACGCCGTCCAAGGCGGTGACGCCGGGAAAAACCTTGGTGATCTTGTTCATTTCCAGCACGTATTCGCCCATACAGTCGTCCTCCTTCTTTCCTGAAATAAGATGCCCGCGTTTGCCGTGCTGCGGGAAACAGCGCACGGCAGCCCGGCGACCGGTCCGCGGACATAAAATTCGGCGGGGAACGCGGAAAGCGCTTGCTTTCGCGTTCCCCGCCTAAAGGTGCCTAGGAATGCCCGTTTATCAAACTAAATGCATCTGAGTGATTCAGATTACATGAAGTCCTGATAGTTGTCGGCAGTGACCTTGACATACGGGACCCAGATGTACTTGCCATCGGTGACGTCGTAGCCAACGGTATCCTTGGTGATCTCGAGACCCTGCGCAGCCGCGACGGCCACGTTGACGGTCGCGATGCCCTGGTTCTCAGCGTCGTTCAGGACGGTGCCGAGCAGCTCGCCCTTGCTCATGGACTCCAGAGCCGGAGCGGTCGCGTCAACGCCGACGACCGGGATGTACTTGGAAGCGTCGCCAGTGTTGTAGCCTTCAGCCTTCAGGGCTTCGATCGCGCCGAGCGCCATGTCGTCGTTGTTCGCGAAGACAGCCTCGATCTTGTCAAGACCCTGGGAAGCGATGAAGCTCTTCATGAGGTCGGTCGCCTTGACCTTATCCCACATGGCGGTATCCTGGCCGAGCGCCTCGGTCTTGAAGGTGCCGTCGTCCTCGATGGCCTTGATGCAGTACTCGGAGCGGAGAACCGCGTCCTGATGTCCGGGCTCGCCCTGGAGCATGACGTACTGGATCACGCCGTCGCCGTTCTTGTCGGCGCCTGCATTGGCCTTGAAGTAGTCGAGAATGATCTGGCCGGACATCGTGCCGGACTCCTCGGCGCGGGCGCCGACGTACCAGGTCTTGTCATACTTCGCCATGTCCTCTTCGGAAGGCTGACGGTTGAGCAGAACGATCGGGATGCCAGCGGCGGAAGCCTTGTCGATGATCGGGCCGGCGGCGGTCAGGTCGACCGGGTTGACAGCCAGAGCATTGACGCCCTTGGTGATGTAGGTGTCGACCTGCTCGTTCTGGGTCGGCTGCTTGTTCTGGGAGTCCACGATCTCGATGGTCGCGCCCAGGGACTCAGCCTGCGCGGTCATGTTGTTGCGGACGCCGGTCATGAAGGTATCGTCGAATTTGTAGATGCAAGCGCCGACGGTGATGCCGTCGCCGTTCAGGGTCGCGGGGGCAGCATCCGCAGCGGGAGCTTCCTCGGACGGAGCGGCGTCTTCGGCGGGAGCAGTGGACTCGGCCGGAGCGGCGGGCTCAACCGGAGCGGGCTCGGCGGCGGGCTTGCTGCCGCACGCGGCCAGAGACAGAATCATGAGTGATGCGAACACGAGAGCGAGAATTTTTTTCATCATTCAATTCCTCCTAAACATTTGTGTTCTTTCTTCCGGCGGTATGGACGTATTCTCCCGATACGCTCACGCCACCGTTTTCATTATAGACGGGGGTAACTTCGAAAACCATCAAATTTTCTTTGCAGTTTCATGAAATATCTTCACAGATATGACATTTTGGACGATAAATGCACCGATTGATTGTTTAATTTGACAATGAACTGTAAAATACAAACAGAAAGCATTGAAAAATGTGAGATTTTTTTGCCCAAACTAAACAGGAAAGGAGTGTTTTCCCACCTTTTCCAGATATTGACGAAACGCCCGAAAACAGCCGCTTTGCGGCGTATGGGAGCTGTAAATTTGGTGCAATATTCCATTGTGGGCGGGTCTTCCTTGACAAGCGCGGCGGGGTGGGGTAAAATATGAAATCGGAATTCATTTTCAAATTACAGGGGGGCGAAGGGATGCCGGACGGATACAAGACGCGCCAGCGGGAGCGGATTCTGCAGTTTCTGACCGAGAACCGCGACAGGCACCTGTCCGCGGAGGATGTGGCCGCCCATCTGCGCGCCCAGCAGCTCCCCGTCGGACGGACGACCGTCTACCGGACCCTCGACCGGCTGGTCGAGCAGGGCGCGGTGCGCCGCTACTACCTCGGGGAGGGCGCGGGCGCCTGCTACCAGTTCACCGGACGGGAGGACTGCCATGAGCACTTTCATTTAAAGTGCACCGGCTGCGGCAGGCTCATCCACGTCGAGTGCGACTATCTCGGCGAGGTGTCGAAGCATGTGCTGGAGCACCACCAGTTTACGATCGACAACACCAAGACGGTGCTCTACGGCCTCTGCGCCGACTGCGCCGCGAAGAACCAGGGAGAACCCAAATGAAAAAGATCCAAAGAATAGCCGCCGCCCTCCTCTCGGTCCTCCTGCTGGCGGGCTGCGCGGCCCCGGCCGGAGACGGCGGGGAGGACGGCCGGGTGAAGGTTGTGGCGACCCTCTTTCCCCAGTACGACTTTGCGCGGCAGATCGCGGGGGAGCACGCCGACGTGACGCTGCTGCTGCCGCCGGGGGTGGAGAGCCACTCCTACGAGCCGACCCCCGCGGACATCATCATGATCGGGAAGGCCGACCTCTTCCTCTATACGGGCGAATATATGGAGCCGTGGGCGGAGAAGATCCTCGCCGGCGCCGGGGAGGGCGTGCGGGCGGTGGACCTGTCGGCGCATGTGACGCTCGAAAAGGACGATGACGGGGACGGCCACGACCACGGCGGGTACGACCCGCACATCTGGACCGACCCGCAGAACGCTAAGATCATGGTGGACGACATCGCGGCGGCGCTCTGCGCGGCCGACCCGGGGAACGCCGGGGAGTACCAGACGGCCGCGGCGGAATATAAGGAACGGCTCGACGCGCTCGACGAACGGTTCTCCGAGGTCGTGGAGACGGGAAAGCGCCGGGAGATCGTCTTCGGCGGCCGGTTCGCGCTGCACTATTTCGCCGAGCGGTACGGGCTCACCTGCATCTCGGCGTTCGACTCCTGCTCGGGCGAGACCGAGCCGAGCGCGGGCGCGGTGGCGCAGATCATCCGCGCGATCGAGACGGACGGCGTCCCCGTCATCTACTACGAGGAGCTGACCGACCCGAAGGTCGCGCGCTCGATCGCGGAGGAGACGGGCGCGAAGCCGCTGCTGCTCCACTCCTGCCACAATGTCTCCAGGGAGGAGTTGCAAAACGGCGCGACCTACCTCTCGCTGATGGAGCAGAACGTTGAAAACCTGCGGGAGGGGCTGAACTGATGGCGCTGATATCCTGTAAAAACGTGACGATGGGCTACGAGAACCAGCTGGCCGTGGAAGACGTCAGCTTCGACATTGAGGACGGCGACTACGTCTGCATCGTCGGAGAAAACGGCTCGGGCAAGTCGACGCTGCTCAAGGGGCTGCTCGGGCTCCTGAAGCCGCGCGCCGGGGAGATCGCCTTCGGCGACGGGCTCAAACAGAATATGATCGGCTACCTGCCCCAGCAGACGATCGTCCAGCGGGACTTTCCCGCGTCGGTGTGGGAGGTCGTGCTCTCGGGCTGCCTCAACCGCCGTGGGATGCGGCCCTTCTATTCGCCCGCCGAACGGAGGATCGCGTCGGCCAACATCGAAAAGCTGGGCATCGGCGGGCTGGTCAAAAAATCCTACCGCGACCTGTCGGGGGGGCAGCAGCAGCGGGTGCTGCTCGCGCGCGCCCTCTGCGCCACCGAAAAGCTGCTGCTGCTCGACGAGCCGGTGACGGGGCTCGACCCGGTCGTCACCAGCGAGCTCTACGCGCTGATCCGGCAGCTCAACCGGGAGGGCGTGACGATCGTCATGGTCAGCCACGACATCAACTGCTCGGTGCATTACGCGGGCAAGATCCTGCATATGGACACCGGCGTGCTCTTCTACGGGCCGTCGGAAAAATATCTGGAAAGCGACGTCTGCCGCAGGCTGCTGGGAGGTGACGTGCATGGGTGAGCTGTTCCGCGAGCTCTTCTCCTATTCCTTTATCAGCCGCGCGCTCGTCGTGGGCATCCTCGTCGCCCTCTGCGCCGCCCTGCTCGGGGTCTCCCTCGTGCTCAAGCGGTATTCGATGATCGGCGACGGCCTCTCCCACGTCGGGTTCGGCGCGCTGTCGGTCGCGATGGCGATGAACGTCGCGCCGCTGGCCGTATCGGTGCCCGTCGTCGTGATCGCCGCGTTTCTGCTGCTGCGCATCAGCGAAAGCAGCAAGATCAAGGGGGACGCCGCCATCGCGCTCATCGCGTCGAGCGCGCTCGCGATCGGCGTCATCGTCACTTCGCTGACCACCGGCATGAACACCGACGTCTACGGTTATATGTTCGGCAGCATCCTCGCGATGAGCGGGGGGGACGTCGTGCTCTCCGTCGCGCTGTCCGCCGTCGTGCTGCTGCTCTTCGTCTGCTTTTACAACAAGATCTTCGCCGTCACCTTCGACGAGGCGTTCGCGCAGGCCACCGGCACCAACGCGAAGCTCTACAACATGCTCATCGCCTTTTTGACGGCGATCACCATCGTCGTGGGCATGCGCATCATGGGCGCGATGCTCATCTCCTCCCTCATCATCTTCCCGGCGCTCACCTCGATGCGGGTCTGCCGCAGCTTCAAGGGGGTCGTCGTCACCTCCGCGGCCGTGTCGGTCGTCTGCTTCTTCGCGGGGATCGTGGGGTCGTTCGCCTTCTCCACCCCGGCGGGCGCGTCGGTCGTCGTCGCGAACATCGCGGTTTTCGCCTGTTTCTGGCTGGCGGGGCTCGCGCGTTCCCGCTTCGGGAAGGCATAGCAAATAAAAACGGGCGGGCCGCTCACGCGGCCCGCCCGTTTTTCGTTTATTTTAAGAATCCCTCAATGATCTTCTGTTCGGCCTCCTGCTCGGTGAGGCCCAGCGTCATCAGCTTGGTGAGCTGCTCGCCCGCGATCTTGCCGATGGCCGCCTCATGGATGAGGGCGGCGTCGACGCTGGCCGCGGTCAGTTCGGGGATCGCGCTGACCGACCCCTCGTCCATGATGATCGCGTCGCAGGCGGAATGCCCGGTGCAGCGGGTATTGCCGTTGATGACCGAGCGGAACACCTGGTGGGAGCTGCCGCGCGCGACCGACCGGGAGACGAGGTCGCAGCCGGAGTCCTCCCCCGTGAGGTCGACGGAGAAATCGGTCTCGGCGGTCTGCTCCCCGTGGGTCATGAGCTTTTCGCGGATGACCAGCCGGGCGTCCTTCATGAGCTCGGCGCGGGTGATCCGTTTGGTCGAGTCGACCCCCTTGATCTGGGTGGTGTCCATCTTCATGTAGCCGCCCTCGTCGATGCGGACCCAGGTCTGCGGGTTGATGATCCGCCTGCCCGTCCCCTCGCCGACGCCGACGTGCTTTTCGAGGTAGAGGACCCGCGCGTCCCTGCCGATGAAGAAGCGGTGGACGCCGTTGTGCTGGGACTCCTCCTCCCCCTCGTTGTGCACGCCGCAGCCCGCCACGATCGTGACGTCCGCGCCGTCGCCGATGTAGAAGTCGTTGTAGACGAGGTCGCGCACCCCCGTGTGGGTGACGCAGGCGGGAATGTAGACGGTTTCGCCCTTCGTGCCGGGCAGCACCCTGATGTCGATGCCCGGTTCGTCGGTCTTGGAGGTGATGCGCACGTTGTCGGTCGAGGCGCGCCCGGCGCAGCCGCCGTCCTCGCGGATGTTGTAGGCGGCGTTCTTCGGCACGCCGGAGAGCTCGGACACCATCTCGAGCAGCATTTCGGTGATCTTATTCATGGCAGATTCCCCCTTCCTGCGGGCAGAAGGCGCAGCGGCTCCCGTCGCCCTTGAGCAGGCCGGGGAGGATCTCCTCCCGCGGGCCGTGCGCCGTGACGACGCCGCTCGCGAGCACGACCAGCTCGTCCGCGATCTCCAGGATCCGCTCCTGGTGGGAGATGACGACGAGCGAGCCGCTCGTCTCCCGGCGCAGCTTCTGGAAGACGCCGATGAGGTTCTGGAAGCTCCACAGGTCGATGCCCGCCTCCGGCTCGTCGAAGATGGTGAGCCGCGTTTTGCGCGCCATGACCGACGCGATCTCGATCCGCTTGATCTCGCCGCCCGACAGGCTCGCGTTCACCTCGCGGTCGATGTAGTCCATTGCGCAGAGCCCCACGTCGCTGAGGTAGCCGCAGAGCTGCTGCTCGCTCAGGGAACCCCCGGCGGCCAGCTCGACGAGGTCCCGCACCGTCAGCCCCTTGAAGCGCACCGGCTGCTGGAAGGCGAAGCCGACGCCGCGCCTGGCGCGCTCGGTGATGCCGAGGCCGGTGACGTCCTCCCCGTCGAGGAGGATGCGCCCCGCCGCAGGCCGGGTGATTCCCGCGACGACGCGGGCGAGGGTGGATTTTCCGCCGCCGTTCGGCCCGGTGATCACGACGAATTTTCCGTCGTCGATTTTGAGGCTCACGTCCCGGAGGATGCCGCGGCTGTCGTCCACATCCACGGTGATATTTTGCAGTTCCAGCATGTTTTCACTCCTGTTTCTGTTGCTGATGTCCCAATTTTTCTGTTATCCCAGCGCCACGTCGAGGATCATCATGACGAGGAAGCCGAACATGACGCCGATGGTGCCCACATGGGAGTGTTCGCCGAGGTGCGCCTCGGGGATCAGCTCCTCGACGACCACATAGATCATCGCGCCCGCCGCGAAGGCGAGCAGCCAGGGCATGACGGGGGAGACCGACCCGGCGATCAGCACGGTGAGGATGCCGCCGATCGGTTCCACGATGCCCGAAAGCGCGCCGTAAATAAAGGAGCGGGTGTTGGAGAGCCCCTCCTTCTTGAGGGGGAGGGAGATTGCGGCGCCCTCGGGGAAGTTCTGAAGCCCGATGCCAATGGCGAGCGCGACGGCCGCCGCGAAGGTGTTCGCCGCGCCGCCCTGGGCGGCCAGCGCGAAGGAGAGCCCGACCGCCATCCCCTCGGGGATGTTGTGCAGCGTGACGGCGTAGACGAGCATCGTCGTGCGCCGCAGGGAGGAGGGCATGCCCTCGGGGCTGTCGCTGCCCGGATGCAGGTGGGGGAGCAGGCGGTCGAGCAGCATGAGGAAGAGCCCGCCGAGCACAAAGCCGCCCGCCGCGGGGATCCAGCCGATCATCCCCTGCTCCTCCGCCATGTCGATGGCGGGGATGAGCAGCGACCAGACGGACGCCGCGATCATGACGCCCGCCGCGAACCCCAGAAAGACCTGCTGGAAGGACGCCTTGATCTCCCCGCGGAAGAAGAAGACGACCGCCGCGCCCAGCGCCGTCATCAAAAATGTAAACCCCGTGCCGATAGCGGCCGACAGGACGGGATGCAATGCGTTCATCATAACTACCGCCTCCTTGGTCGCCTTATATTATACCAGACAAGTATAGAAAAGGGAAGAGCCATTTTTGCGGCTGCGCGCCGGTCTCCAACGGAACAGAAAAGAGCGGGGCGCGGCCCCGCTCTTTTAGGATGCTCCGCGCGAGTCTGTAAGATACTGCGCGGCGGAAAAGTCCAGGTATTCATACCGGCGGCTGTAACATCCGCCGGCGCCCCGGTCGACGGTGCTGCGGTTGCGCTCAAGGAAATTGACGAGCTGGTAGACGTCGATCCAGATCTCCCCGTTGCCGGTCTTCTGCGATTCGTCGAAGATGAGCTGCATGCCGAAATGCAGGTGGGGCACCTTCATCCCGTTGACGTCCTCGGTGTTGGAGTAGCCCGTCATGCCGAGATAGCCGATGACGTCGCCCGCCTGCACGACGCTCCCCTTTTCGAGCCCCGGCTGGTAGGGGCCCCCCTTGCGGAGGTGGGCGTAATAATAGTAGCGCCTGCCATCAAAGGAGCGGATGCCGATCCGCCAGCCTCCGTACTGGTTCCAGCCGAGCTCCTCGACCACCCCCGACTCGACCGCCACGATAGGGCTGCCGACGTTGCCCATCAGGTCGTTGCCGAGATGCCTGCGCCGGTAGCCGAAGGAACGGGCGTTGCCGAAATCGTCGCAGTGGGAAAAGCCGAAGCCCTCCGCCACCGGGCAGTAGGCCTTGAGCCCGTATTTGACCTGCCAGCGCGGCTCTCCGTCCCCATCGGGCAGCGCGATGGCGTAATCCCCGACCATGCCGTCCAGCACCGCGCCGTAGGCCTCTTTATAATAGGGATAGTCCTTATATTCCCCGCCGATGCCGTCGAGCGTCTCCCCGGCGCGAAGCCGGTCCATCAGCCGGTCGAGGTCGGCGGCGCGGTAGGACTTCCAGTTGCCCCAGTAGCCCGCCGCGAGGCAGGCGAGCAGGTCGGGCATCGGCGCGGAAAGCCCCTCCCCGTGCGCCGTCACCGCCGCCCGGTAGCTCCCGTCGAGCGCGGCCGAGGGTACGTTGAAATCGACCCATTTGATATAGGAGGAGGCGGGCAGCGCCTCCGAAGCGGGCGCCGCGGCGGGACGCGCGGCAAACAGCGCCGCCCCCGCGGCCGCCGCCAGCAGAATCCCCGCAAGAACGATTTTTCCGCGCCGCATGGCAACCCCTCCCCGTCCCACCATTATATGTGCGGAGGGGGCGGCGGTATGCGCTTTGCGCGGCGCCTCTGACGCTTCCGCCCAGATGCGCGATGATACCACACGCGCTTTGCATGTGGTATAATGGGAACCGGAAGGGAGGGCTGCCATATGGATATTTCCAAGCGGAACGCCATGCAGATCGTCAACGAGATCAGCGGCATCATCGGCCAGCACGTCAACATGATGGACGCGGACGGCACGATCATCGCGAGCACCGACCCCGAGCGGATGGATACCTACCACGAGGGCGCCGCGCGGGTGATCGGGGAGCATCTCGACGAGCTGATCATCCAGAGCGACGACGAATACGAGGGGACCCGGAAGGGGATCAACCTGCCCATCCTGCTCGACGGGGAGATCGCGGGGGTCGTGGGGATCACCGGCGAGCGGGACGAGGTGGTCAAATACGGGCAGATCATCAAAAAGATGACGGAGATTCTGCTGATCGAGAATTTCGACAAGGAGCAGAAGAAGATCGACGACCGCATCCGCACCCGCTTCATCGACGAATGGCTCTACGGCGACGCGATCAGCCAGGGACAGGCGTTCATCCAGCGGGGCGCGCGGCTGGGCATCGACATCACGCTGCCCCGCCGGGTACTCGTGGCGGAGATCGAAAACCTGCGGGACTACAGCGACAGCCCCGAGGGCCAGCGGATCATCGACCGGGTGAACAAGACGGTCCGCCGGATGGTCGGGGAGGAGAAGAACGGCGTCTTCGCCAAGACGGCCTCCCAGATGATCTGCCTCATGCCCGACTGCGAGGACGCGAAGCTGCGGTTCTTCGCGCAGCAGATCCAGGCGCAGGTGTGGCGGCAGTTCAGCATCCGCGTGATCGTGGGCGCGGACAGCCGGGACGGCAGCCTCCTGCACCAGTCCTACCTGCGCGCCCACAAGGCGCTCAGGGCCTGCCGCGCCTCCCGCGGGAGCACGATCCGGTTCTACGACGACATCAACCTCGAGCTCTTCATGGATGAGATTCCCCAGACCTCCAAGGCGGAATTTATCCGCCGCATCTTCCGCGGCTTCACCCCCGAGGAGATCGACTCCTGGGTGCACCTGCTGGAGGTCTATTTCGAGGCGGACGGATCGCTCTCCGACGCGGCCGCCCAGCTCTTCATCCACAAGAACACCCTTCAGTACAAGCTGCGCAAGCTCTGTGAGCAGACGGGCTACGACCCGCGCAGCCTGTCGGATTCGTCTCTCTTCTATCTGGCGGTGCAGTTCTACAACGAAAACCGGGACGAGCTGAATTTTGTATAGAATGTGAACAAAGGAGGGGCGCTTTCTATAATTCTGTTTTCAGGGACAGATTCTATTGATAGAATCTGTCTCTGAAAACATAGACGGCAAACAAATGGCATAGTATAATTATGACAGAAAAAGGGAAAAATCGGCGGGACAAAATGTGGAAAACACCCAATCGTGTAAAAGCCGCTCCTCCGGGCCTCACGGGATGGCCCCGGATGGGCGGCTCGTTAAAGAAAGAGAGCGGACAATCGGGGCAGGCGGCGGCGAAAGCCGCATCACATAGGCATGTTTGAATGGAGGTAGAGACTATGACAGGAGTACCGCTTCTCATCACATTTGTCATCGCGATCGTCGTGATGATCCTCGCAATTTCCAAGCTGAAACTGCACCCCTTCCTCGCCATCATGGGCGTGGCGCTGCTGCTGGCGATCATCGTCGGCATCCCGCTGGCCGATATCCCCGGCACGATCGGCGCGGGCTTCTCCGGCACCTTCTCCAGCATCGGCATCGTCATCATCCTCGGCGCGATGATCGGCTTCTTCCTCGAGAAGACCGGCGGCGCCATCCGCCTTGCCGACGCGGTCGTCAAGATCGTGGGCAAGAAGCACCCCGAAATCGCCATCATGCTGATGGGCTGGATCGTCTCGATCCCCGTCTTCTGCGACAGCGGGTTCGTCATCCTCAACCCCATCCGCAAGGCGATGGTCAAAAAGACGATGTGCTCCTCCGTCGCGATGACGGTGGCGCTGTCGGGCGGCCTTTACATCTCGCACGTCTTCATTCCGCCGACACCCGGCCCGATCGCGGCGGCCGGCACCCTCGGCATCGGGAACAACCTGCTGCTCGTCATCGGCATGGGCGCGCTCGTCTCGATCCCCTGCCTGGTCGTGGCGTATTTCTTCGCCAAATATATCGGCAAGCGGGTCAAATCCCCCTCCGAGGACAACCCCGACGACAATGAGGTCGTCAAGAGCTATGAGGAGCTCGTCAGGGAGTACGGCAAGCTGCCGAGCACTCTGGCCTCCTTCGCCCCGATCGTTCTGCCGATCATCCTGATGGCGCTGAGCTCGATCTCCTCGATCCTCGGTTGGCAGGGCGGGCTCGCGAGCGTCTGCGCCTTCCTCGGCGCGCCGATCATCGCGCTGGCGGTCGGCCTGCTGTGCAGCATCGCGACGCTGGTCACCACCGGCAAGATGGGCGAATTCCGCGATCTGACCGACGAGACCCTCAAGACGGTCGGCCCGATCCTCTTCATCACCGCCGCGGGCGGCGTGCTCGGCAAGATCATCTCCACCGCGGGCTTCGTCGACTACATGTCGGAGAACGCGGCGTTCCTGTCGAGCGTCGGCATCTTCTTCCCCTTCCTCATCGCCGCCATCCTCAAGTCGGCGCAGGGCTCCTCGACGGTCGCGATCACCACGACCGCCGGCATCATGGGCGCGATCTCCGAGTCGGGCAGCATGATGGCCGCGCTGGGGCTGACCTCCCCGGTGGCCGCCGCCCTGACCGTCATGGCGATCGGCGCGGGCGCGATGACCGTATCCCACGCGAACGACTCCTACTTCTGGGTCGTCACCAACTTCGGCGAGCTCAAGGCGCAGGACGGCTACAAAACGCAGACCATGCTGACGCTGCTGATGGGCGTCGCGGCTATGATCTTCATCTGGATTCTCTCCCTCATCCTCATTTGACGCGGGCGGGGGCAAACATTTCAAGGATGGAAAGCCGGACAGGATCTGTCCGGCTTTTCTCCAAAGGGGGATATGCATGAAAAAAGTGATCCTGATGCCCGACTCCTTCAAGGGGACGATGAGTTCCTCGGAGATCTGCGGCATTATGGAAAAGGCGGTCCGCGCCTACTATCCGGACGCGGAGGTCGTCCCGATCCCCGTCGCGGACGGCGGGGAGGGAAGCGTGGACGCGTTTCTGGCCGCCGTCGGCGGCGAGCGGGTCACGGTCCCCGTGAGGGGGCCCTACATGGAGGAGATGGAGGGGTATTACGGCCTGCTGGACGGCGGCTCCACCGCCGTCATCGAGATGGCGGCCTGCGCGGGCCTGCCGCTCGTGGGGGAGAACCGGCACGCCGAAAAGACCACCACCTACGGCGTCGGCCAGCTCATGGCCCACGCCGCGGGGCGCGGCTGCAAAAAGATGATCGTCGGGCTGGGCGGCAGCGCCACCAACGATTTCGGGGCGGGCGCGGCCGCGGCGCTCGGCGTGCGCTTTCTCGACGAGGCGGGGGAGGAATTCGTCCCGGTGGGCGAAAACCTCGCGCGCGTCGCGAAGATCGACATGTCGGGGCTGCTGCCCGCGCTCCGGGGGATCGAGGTCATCACGATGTGCGACATCGACAATCCCCTCTGCGGCAAAAACGGCGCGGCCCACATCTTCGGCCCGCAGAAGGGCGCGGACCCCGCGATGGTCGAATACCTCGACGGGCAGCTCCGGGCGATCGCCGAAACGGTCAAGCGGGAGCTCGGCCGCGGCGTGGCGGACCTGCCGGGCGCGGGCGCGGCGGGCGGCATGGGGGGCGGCATGGTCGCCTTCCTCGGCTCCCGGCTGCAGATGGGCATCGAAACGGTGCTCGACACCGTCGGCTTCGACCGGCTCGTGTCCGACGCGGACCTTGTGCTGAGCGGCGAGGGCAAGATCGACACCCAGAGCCTGCGCGGCAAGGTGGTCATCGGCGTGGCCCGCCGCTGCAAAAAGCACGGCGTGCCGCTCGTGGCGCTCGTCGGGGACATCGGCGACAACATCGAAAACGCCTATGAGGAGGGGGTGTCGGCGGTCTTCAGCACCAACCGCGTGGCGGTCGACTTTTCGGTCGCCAGGACGCGCAGCAAAAGCGATATGGCGCTCACCGTCGACAACCTCATGCGTTTTCTCAGCCGGATCGGCTTTTAAGGAGGCGCTGTTATGAAGATCGGATTTATCGGCCTCGGCATCATGGGCAGGCCGATGGCAAAGAACCTCCTGCGGGCGGGGCACGCGCTCACCGTCTGCGACCACCATCCCGAGCATGTGGCAGAGCTCGCCGCGGCGGGCGCGCGCGCGGCGGATACGCCGCGGGAGGCCGCCGCCGGAAACGAGCTGGTGATCACCATGCTGCCCAACTCCCCAAACGTCCGCGAGGCGGTCTGCGGGGAGGGGGGCGTGCTCGAGGGGGCGGCGCCGGGGACGGTCCTCGTGGACATGAGCTCGATCGCGCCGGGCGCTTCGCAGGAGATTTCGGCGGCCTGTGCGGAAAAGGGGGTCAAAATGCTCGACGCGCCGGTGAGCGGCGGCGAGCCCAAGGCGGTCGACGGGACGCTGTCGATCATGACGGGCGGCGAACGGGCGGTTTTCGACGCGGTCAGGCCGGTGCTGCTCTGCATGGGCGCGAGCGCCGTCTGGTGCGGTGAGATCGGCGCGGGCAACACGACCAAGCTCGCCAACCAGGTGATCGTCGCGGCGAATATCGCGGCGGTTTCCGAAGCGATGATGCTCGCCCGCCGCGCGGGGGTGGACCCCGCGCGGGTATTCGACGCGGTGAAGGGCGGGCTCGCGGGCTCGGCGGTGCTGAACGCCAAGACGCCGATGATGCTTGAACGCAATTTCGCCCCGGGCTTCCGCATCGACCTGCACGTCAAGGACCTCGGCAACGCGCTCGAGACGGGACACGCCGTCGGCGCGCCGCTGCCGCTGACCGCCGCGGTCATGGAGATGATGCAGACGCTGCGCGCCGACGGCCGCGGCGGAGACGACCACAGCGCGCTGGTGGGATTTTATGAGAAGATCGCCGGAGAGACGATCGCTTAGGGGGGCCTCGCCCTAAGCGCCGTTTCCGGGGACTTTGAAAGGTACCCCGCGCCACGCTTCGTCAAGCGCGGAACAAAAAAACGTCAGGCGGCCGCCCGTTTGGGCGGCCGCTCCTTTTATGCGGGTTATGCAGGCGCGGAAGGGGGATATCGGCAAAAAAGGCGGCGCGCATCCCGGAGGGCAGCCGCCCGTCGGCCCGGAATGCACGCCAATCTGCGAAAAGAGAAAAGAAAGGGACAGAGAAAAAAGAAGGAAATAGAAGTGGTCAAATATTGAAGAGCAGTTCCCCATAGGTCGGGAAGGGCCAGTATGCCTTGCCGGTGAGCGATTCGAGCTCGTCTGCGGCGGCGCGCAGCTCCTGCATGGCGGCGAAGAGGGCGCCCGCGCAGAAATCGGCCTGCTCCTTGGCGGAGGGGAGCTCCCCGAGCCGCCGGAGCTGCTCTTCCAGAAGCTCGGTCCTGCGGTAGACGCCTCCCTCCAGCTCCGAGAGCCTGCCGAGCAGCTCGCGCTCCATGACGCAGCCCAGCTCGCGGTCGAACGACTGCTTGGCCAGGGCGGCGGCGGTGAGGTCCTTCACGTAGGCGTTGACCGCCGGGAGGATCTCCTTGCGCGACATCTCCAGCATCGTCTGCGCCTCGATCGCGAGGGTCTTGGCGTAGCTTTCCAGCAGGATTTCGTAGCGGGAACGCATCTCCGTCTCGGTAAAGATCTGATGCCTGGTGAAGAGCGCGATGTTCTTCGGGCTCACAAAACAGGGGAGCGCCTCGGGGGTGGTGCGCAGGTTGAGCAGGCCGCGCTTTTCGGCCTCCCGCTTCCACTCGTCGCTGTAGCTGTTGCCGTTGAAGATGATGCGGCGGTGCTCGCGGATGACCCGCCTGATGAGGTCGTGCAGCGCGCCGTCAAAGTCGTCCGCATTTTCCAGCGTGTCGGCGAACCGGCCCAGCGATTCGGCCACGATCGTGTTGAGGACGATGTTCGGCCCCGAAATCGAGAAGGAGGAGCCGAGCATGCGGAACTCGAACTTGTTGCCGGTGAAGGCGAAGGGGGAGGTGCGGTTGCGGTCGGTGGCGTCCTTGGGGAAGCGCGGGAGGACGTGCACGCCCACGCGCAGCTCCCCGGCGCTCTGTGGGTCGTAGGGTGTTCCGCTCTCGATCGAGTCGAGGATCCCGGTCAGCACGTCGCCCAGGTAGATCGACACGATGGCGGGCGGGGCCTCGTTTGCGCCGAGGCGGTGGTCGTTGCCCGCGCTCGCGACGGACACGCGCATCAAATCCTGGTAGTCGTCGACCGCCTGGATGACGGCGGCGAGGAAGAGCAGGAACTGCGCGTTCTCCTGCGGGGAATCGCCCGGCTCGAGCAGGTTCTGCCCCGCGTCGGTGGAGAGGGACCAGTTGTCGTGCTTGCCGCTGCCGTTGACGCCCGCGAAGGGCTTTTCATGCAGCAGGCAGACCAGCCCGTGACGGTCGGCGACGTTCTTCATCAGCTCCATGACGAGCTGGTTGTGGTCGGTCGCCGCGTTGGTGGAGGTGTAGATGGACGCCAACTCGTGCTGGGAGGGCGCGACCTCGTTGTGCTCGGTCTTGGCGAGGATGCCCAGCTTCCACAGCTCCTCGTCCAGCTCCTTCATATAGGCGGAGACGCGTGGCTTGATCGCGCCGAAATAATGGTCCTCCAGCTCCTGTCCCTTGGGGGGCTTCGCGCCGTAGAGGGTGCGCCCGCAGAACACCAGATCCCGCCGCTGCCGGTAGAGGGCCTTGTCGACGAGGAAATACTCCTGCTCGGGGCCGACGGTGGTGACCACCCGCCGGACCCCTTCGTTCCCGAAGAGGCGCAAAATGCGCAGCGCCTGCCGGTTAAGCGCCTCCATTGAGCGGAGCAGGGGGGTCTTCTTGTCGAGCGCCTCGCCCGAATAGGAGTAGAAGACGGTGGGGATGCAGAGGGTGCGGTCCTTGATGAAGGCGTAGGAGGTGGGGTCCCAGGCGGTGTAGCCGCGCGCCTCGAAGGTCGCGCGCAGGCCGCCGGAGGGAAAGCTCGACGCGTCCGGCTCCCCCTTGACGAGCTCCTTGCCGGAAAATTCCATGATCACGCTGCCGTCGGAGGAGGCGGAGATGAAGCTGTCGTGCTTTTCGGCGGTGACGCCGGTCATCGGCTGGAACCAGTGGGTGAAATGGGTGCATCCGCGCTCGACGGCCCAGTCCTTCATGGCGTTGGCCACGACGTTGGCGATGTTGACGTCGAGCTTCTTGCCGTTCTCGATCGTGTTCCGGAGGGCCCTGTAGGTCTCCTTGGGCAGGCGCTGCCGCATCGCGCGGTCATCGAACACCATGCTGCCGAAGATGTCGGGGAGTTTGTTCGCGCAGTTTGCAGTCATGACAGATGCTCCTTTCATTTCGCTGGCGCAAAAAAGAAATAAAAAAGAGGCGCCGCGGGCTGGAACCCGCAGCGCCTTTGCTGTGCATGTCGTTATTATAGGCGGCGGAAATCTCGATGTCAATGGGGTTTTGTAAAGTTGGTGCGATTTATCCGTTTAACCTGCCGAATCATTTGTGAGTTTCGGTGAATCTGCCAAAATCGCAGGATTTGCATGACAAATATGCAGGATTCTCTTGACACACCTGCATATTTCCCGGTATAATCAATAGGAACAAAGGCGTTCGTCAAGGACGCGCCCGCTCTGCGGCGCGTCCTCTGGTGGGCGTCTTCTTTCATTTTTGAAAGAAGTGGTGGAAGCGATGCAGAAAGAGAGAAAACGAGAGGGAGACGTCCGGATTCCGTCCGGTTGCGCGATCTCGGGGATCTTCCGTCGGGACGGCAGGCGGATCGGCGGGGAAAAGATCGTCGAGTCGATCTCGGTGATGCACGACCGCTCCAACGGGCTGGGCGGCGGCTTCGCCGGGTACGGCATCTACCCCGAGTACAAGGACCTCTATGCGTTCCACGTGTTCTACGAGTCCACCGCCGCCCGGCAGGAGTGCGAAGCGTTCCTCGAGCGGCATTTCGACATCGTGAACCTCTCGAAGATCCCGGTGCGCAGGACGCCCCGGATCACCGACGAGCCGCTCATCTGGCGGTATTTCGCCGCGCCGCTGCCGACGAGGCTCGCGGCCAGCCAGCTCGACGAGCGGGAGTTCACCGCGCGCTGCGTCGTGCGGGTCAACAGCACGGTCGACGGGGCGTACATCTTTTCGAGCGGCAAGAACATGGGCGTCTTCAAGGCGGTCGGCTACCCCGAGGACGTGGGGGCCTTTTACCGTTTGGAGGAGTATGCCGGCTACTGCTGGACGGCGCACGGCCGCTACCCGACCAACACGCCCGGCTGGTGGGGCGGCGCGCACCCGTTCGCGCTGCTCGACTACTCGGTCGTCCACAACGGCGAGATCAGCTCCTACGACGCCAACCGCCGCCATATTGAAATGTTCGGCTACCGGTGCAATCTGCTGACCGACACCGAGGTCATCACATATGTGATCGACTACCTCGTCCGCCGTCAGGGCCTCTCACTCGAGGAGGCGGCGAACGTGATCGCCGCGCCCTTCTGGTCGACGATCGACGGTCTTCCCGCCGAAAAGCGGGAGCGCATGACCTACCTGCGCAACGCTTTTTCCTCCCTGCTGATCACCGGCCCGTTTTCCATCCTGCTCGGCTTTACGGGCGGCATGATGGCGCTCAACGACCGCCTCAAGCTGCGGTCGATGGTCATCGGCGAAAAGGGCGACACGACCTATGTTGCCAGCGAGGAATGCGCCATCCGCGCGGTCGAGCCCGCGCTCGACAAGCTTTGGGCGCCGCGCGGCGGCGAACCGGTCGTCGTGACCCTGAAGGGAGGCGTACGGTGATGGAGGCATTTGGCTTCTTCTATCCGGAATACGAGGTGGTCCGCGACGGCGGCCGCTGCACCGTCTGCCGCGTCTGCGAGCGGCAGTGCGCCAACGGGGTGCACACTTACGACCCCGAGCGGGGCGTGATGCTGGCCGACGAGACGAAATGCGTCGACTGCCAGCGCTGCGTCTGCCTCTGCCCGGCGCGGGCGCTCAAGATCGTGGAAAGCGGCAACACCTTCAGGCGCGACGAGAATTGGACCGCCCCGGCCATTTCGGAGGTCTGCCGGCAGGCGGGCAGCGGCGGGGTACTGCTCTCCTCGATGGGAAACCCCGGGAAATATCCCGTCTACTGGGATCGGATGCTGATCAACGCCTCGCAGGTGACGAACCCGCCGATCGACCCGCTGCGCGAGCCGATGGAGACGCGCACCTTCCTGGGCGCGAAGCCCCAGAGGATCGAGCGGGACGAAAAGGGGCGGATCAAAAACAACCTCGCCCCCCAGTTGGAGCTGGAGGTGCCGGTTATGTTTTCCGCGATGAGCTACGGCTCGATCTCCTATAACGCCCACGCGGCGCTCGCGCGCGCGGCGGAGGAACTGGGCACCTATTATAACACTGGCGAGGGCGGCCTGCACGAGGACTTCTACCGGTACGGCAAAAACACCATCGTGCAGGTGGCCTCGGGACGGTTCGGGGTGCATAAGGACTATCTGAACGCGGGCGCGGCGATCGAGATCAAGATGGGGCAGGGGGCCAAGCCGGGTATCGGCGGGCACCTGCCCGGGCGGAAGATCGTGGGCGACGTCTCCCGCACCCGCATGATCCCCGAGGGGTCGGACGCGATCTCCCCGGCGCCCCACCACGACATCTATTCGATCGAGGACCTGCGCCAGCTCGTCTATTCACTCAAGGAGGCGACCGGCTATCAAAAGCCGGTCATCGTCAAGATCGCGGCGGTCCACAACGTCGCGGCGATCGCCTCGGGCGTCGCGCGCTCGGGCGCGGACGTCATCGCGGTCGACGGGTTCCGGGGCGGCACCGGCGCGGCGCCCGCCCGCATCCGCGACAACGTGGGCATCCCCATCGAGCTCGCGCTGGCCGCCGTCGACCAGCGGCTGCGAGAGGAGGGTATCCGCGGGAACGTGTCGGTCGTCGCGGGCGGCTCGATCCGGTCCTCCGCCGACATCGTCAAGGCCGTCGCGCTCGGCGCCGACGCGGTCTATATCGCGACCGCCGCGCTGCTCGCGCTCGGCTGCCGCCTCTGCCGCTCCTGTCACCAGGGCCGCTGCAACTGGGGCATTGCAACCCAGCGCCCCGAGCTGGTGCGCCGCCTCGACCCGGAGGCCGGGGCGCGGCGGCTGGTAAACCTTGTCACCGCCTGGAAGCACGAGATTGAGGAGATGATGGGCGGCATGGGCATCAACTCGATCGAGGCGCTGCGCGGCAACCGGCTGATGCTGCGCGGGATCGGCATGACCGACAGGGAGCTTGAGATCCTCGGCATCCGGCACGCCGGGGAATAGGAGGGATCCACATGAGGATCACGGCGGGAAACATGCATTTCCGGGAGCTCAATGAGCAGATCCGCGCCTGCCCCGACGCGGAGATTGAGATCGACGGCTGCCTCGGGCAGCGGTATATCGGCAGCGGGCTCGCGGACAAGACACTGCTGGTCGGCGGAATCCCGGGCAACGCGCTGGGCGCCTATCTCGACGGCGGCACGATCGTGACGGAGGGCAACGCGCAGGACGCGGCGGGCGACACGATGAACGACGGGGCGATCATCATCCACGGCTCCTGCGGCGACGGCGCGGGCTATGCTATGCGCGGCGGGAAAATCTATATCCACGGGGACGTGGGATACCGCGCGGGCATCCACATGAAGGCCTACCGCGGAAAGCTGCCGGTCCTTGTCGTGGGCGGCACGGCGGGCAGCTTTCTCGGGGAGTACCAGGCGGGCGGCGTGATCGTCGTGCTCGGCCTGCGCAGGCCCGCCGGGACGCCGCTCACCGGCTATTTCTGCGGCACCGGCATGCACGGCGGGAAGATGTTCCTGCGCTGCCCGGAAAGGCCGGAAGGCCTGCCGGAACGCATCCGCGCGGCGGAGGCCTCCGCCGCCGACCTTACGGAGATCGGCGGGTACCTGGACGAGTTCTGCGCGGCGTTCGGCGAGGACCGGCGGGAGCTGCTCGCCGAACGGTTCTGGGTGCTCACGCCGGACGGCGAAAATCTCTACCGGCGGCTTTATACGAGCGTCTGATCCGTGCTGTCATGCCCATAGACCAATCCCCCCGTGAACGCGGGGGCCGGAAGGAGACTGTCAAATGGATACCACCGTATCGGAGGTCCTCCGGTTCGTGGAGGAAAACGGCGTGAAATTCGTCCGGCTGGTCTTCTGCGATATTTTTGGCGCGCAGAAGAACATCGCCATCATGCCCTCCCAACTGAGGCGCGCCTTCGGACAGGGCGTCTCGTTCGACGCGTCCGCGGTGCGCGGCTTTCTGGACGTGACGGAGAGCGACCTCTTCCTGGTGCCCGACCCGGGCACCCTGTCGGTGCTGCCCTGGCGGCCGGCGCAGGGACGGGTGGTGCGCTTTTTCTGCGGCATCCGCTACCCGGACGGCAGGCCGTTCGAGGGGGACGGGCGCGGGCTGCTCGCCGAGGCCGCCGCGCGGGCGGGGCGGGAGGGCTTCACCTGCAAATTCGGGCCCGAGTGTGAATTTTATCTCTTCACGACCGACGAGGAGGGCTACCCCACCCGCACCCCGCACGACCGCGCGGGCTACTGCGACCTCGCGCCCTGCGACCGGGGGGAGAACGTGCGCCGGGAGATCTGCCTGACGCTCGAGGAGATGGGGCTTTCGCCCGAGCGGTCCCACCACGAGCAGGGCCCCGGTCAGAACGAGGTGGACTTCCACTGCGCGGGCCCGCTGGAGGCGGCCGACAACCTGATGGCTCTGCGCATGGTCGTCAAGGCGGTGGCGGCGAAGAACGGCCTCTACGCCTCCTTCCTGCCCAAGCCCCTCGAGGGGGCGAGCGGCAGCGGCCTGCATGTGAACCTCTCCCTCTGCCGGGAGGGGCGCAACCTCTTCGACCGCTTCGGCGTCCGCCCGGAACCGGAGGCGCTCGGCTTTACGGCGGGCATTCTGCGCCGCGCGCGGGAGATCACCGCCTTCCTCAACCCGCTGGCCAACTCCTACCGGCGGTTCGGCGCGTTCGAGGCGCCGGGCGTGGTGAGCTGGTCGGGGCAGAACCGCTCCCAGCTCGTGCGGGTGCCCGCGGCGGAGGGGGAGTCGAGCCGCATCGAGCTGCGCTCCCCCGACCCGGCCTGCAATCCCTACCTCGCCTTCACGCTGCTGATGGAGGCGGGGCTCGAGGGGGTGCGGGAGGGTCTGGAGCTCTGCCCGCCCGCCGACTTCGACCTCTACGGCGCGGACACAGCGGCGCTCGCGGGATACGAGCGCCTGCCCGCCTCGCTCGGCGAGGCGCTCGCACTCGCGTCGGAGAGCGGCTTCATCCGCCGGGTGCTGCCCGGGCGGATCGTCGAAAACTTCCTCGCCCACAAGCGGCGGGAGTTTGAGGAATGGGAAGCGGCCGAGGACAAATTCGGCTTCGAGCTTGAGCGGTATTTCGGGCGCACCTGAAGGGGCGGGCCGTTTTGACGGAAGGGGGTGTCGGGTTTGGAGGAGCGGATGCTCTTGGTTTCAGGGGAGCGGGGCCGCGCCGCGCTCGAGGGGCTCATGCGCGAATGCGGCTTTTCGGCCGTGCGCGCCGCCGGAAGCGGCGGCGAGGCGCGCAGGCTGCTCGCGGAGGGCGGCTTTGAGCTGGTGCTCGTCAACACGCCGCTGCCCGACGAGTTCGGGAGCGCCCTGGCGCTCGAAACCGCGCGCGAAAGCGACGCGGGCGTCGCGCTGCTCGTGAACGCCCCGCAGGCGGACGCGGTTTCCGCCGAGGTGGAGGACTTCGGCGTCTTCGTCGTGGAAAAGCCGTTTTCCCGGCCGATGCTCTTCCAGTCGCTGCGGCTGGTGCTCGCCTCCCGCCGCCGGATGCTCGGCCTCCAGCGGGAGAATGTCCGCCTCAACGAAAAGCTCGAGGAGCTGCGGCTGGTCAGCCGCGCAAAGGGGGCGCTCATGCGGGTGCTGGGGATGACCGAGCCGCAGGCGCACCACTACATCGAGAAACAGGCGATGGACCTGCGCGCCACGCGGCGGGAGGTCGCGCGGAGGATCCTCGGCGCCTGCGACGAATAGACATATCCCCGCCGCGCGCGGGAAAGCTAGAATGACCGAACGGGAAGGGAAGGCGGAAAAACCGATGGGCAAACAGGAGACCAGCTATATCTTTGTGACGGGGGGCGTCGTTTCGGGGCTCGGCAAGGGCATTACGGCGGCGGCGCTCGGGCGGCTGCTCAAGGCGCGCGGGCTCACCGTGGCGGCGCAGAAGCTCGACCCCTACATCAACGTCGACCCGGGCACGATGAGCCCCTACCAGCACGGGGAGGTCTTCGTGACCGAGGACGGGGCGGAAACCGACCTCGACCTCGGCCATTACGAGCGGTTCATCGACGAGGACCTCAACCGGTTTTCCAACCTTACCTCGGGGCGGGTCTACTGGAATGTGCTCAACAAGGAGCGCGCGGGGGAATACCTCGGCGAGACGGTGCAGGTGATCCCCCACGTCACCAACGAGATCAAGTCGTTCATCTATTCGGTCGGCCGCGAGACGGAGGCTGACGTGGTCATCACCGAGATCGGCGGCACGATCGGCGACATCGAAAGCCAGCCCTTCCTCGAGGCGATCCGCCAGATCTCCCGCGAGCTCCCGCGGGGGCGGTGCCTCTTCCTGCATGTGACGCTCGTCCCCTACCTCAAGAGCTCGGGGGAGCACAAATCCAAGCCCACCCAGCATTCGGTGCGCGAGCTGCAGGGCATGGGCATCATGCCCGACATCATCGTGGCGCGCTGCGACGAGCCGCTCGAGGAGGGCCTGCGGCAGAAGATCGCCCTCTTCTGCAACGTCGAGCCCGACTGCGTCGTCGAAAACCGCACCCTTCCCGTCCTCTACGAGGCGCCGCTTATGCTGCGCGGGGCGGGGCTCGACGACATTGTCTGCCGCAGGCTCGGGCTCGAGGCGCATGGGGACGGCCTCGGCGAGTGGACCGCCATGTGCGGGCGGATCGCGCGCGCGACCGAGCCGGTGGAGATCGCGCTCGTCGGCAAATACGTCGAGCTGCACGACGCCTACCTTTCGGTCGCCGAGGCGCTGCGCCACGGCGGGTACGAGTGCGGCGCGCGCGTCGTCATCCGCTGGGTCGACTCCGAGACGCTCACCGACCGCAACGTCGCCGAGCGCCTCGCGGGCTGCGGGGGGATCATCGTGCCGGGCGGCTTCGGCGGCCGCGGCGTCGAGGGGATGATCCGCGCGGTGCGCCGTGCGCGGGAGGCCCGGATCCCCTATTTCGGCATCTGCCTCGGGATGCAGGTCGCCGTGATCGAGGCGGCGCGCTCGCTGGCGGGCCTCGCGGGGGCCGACTCCCGCGAATTCTCCCCCGGGGCGGAGCACTGCGTGATCGACCTCATGCCCGACCAGCGGGGCGTCGTGCCCAAGGGCGGCACCATGCGGCTGGGCGCCTATCCCTGCGCCGTCGCGCCGGGCAGCCTGCTGGAAGAGGCGTACGGTGCGCGGGAGATCCGCGAACGCCACCGCCACCGCTACGAGGTCAACAACGACTACCGGGAGCGGCTTGTATCGGCCGGGGTCCGGCTGTCGGGCCTTTCGCCCGACGGGCGGCTCGTCGAGGCGGTCGAACTGCCCGGCCACCCCTTTTTTGTCGGGGTGCAGTACCACCCCGAGTTCAAATCCCGCCCCAACCGGGCGCACCCGCTCTTCCGGGAGTTCGTCGCGGCGAGCCTGCGCGCGGGGCGCGGGGCCGGGTGAAATTTGCCTTCGGCGGTTGACACGGAAAAGCGCCGGTGCTATACTATGGAAAAATCCAGAAACCGATGAGCGAGAGTAGTAGGGACCGCCGGGTGTGTCCAGAGAGCCGACGCGGGTGGGAGTTCGGCAGCACAGGCGATTTTGAATGGACTCGCGAGGGCGGCCCGAAACCGGGAGGGAGTAGGCGCCGACGGGGATCCCGTCCGTTACCAGGGGGGTGCGCGTGCCTGCGCGCAGAACGAGTGGGCGGTTTCGGCCGCCAATCTGGGTGGTACCGCAGAAGCAAAGGCTTTTGTCCCTGTTTTGGGACAGAAGCCTTTTTTGACGCAATTTTGCCGAAGGGAGTCGATAGAGATGTCAAAGGGACGGTTCGGCGTCCACGGGGGACAGTATATCCCCGAGACGCTGATGAACGCTGTGATCGAGCTGGAGGAGGCCTACGCCCGCTGGAAGGACGACCCGGGCTTCGTATCCGAGCTGGAGGGCCTGCTCAAGGATTACGCGGGGCGGCCGTCGCTGCTCTATTACGCGGAAAAGATGACGAAAGACCTGGGGGGCGCGAAGGTCTACCTCAAGCGGGAGGACCTCAACCACACCGGCTCCCACAAGCTCAACAACGTCCTCGGGCAGGTGCTGCTCGCCAAGCGGATGGGCAAGACCCGCGTGATCGCCGAGACGGGCGCGGGACAGCACGGGGTCGCCACGGCGACCGCGGCGGCGCTGATGGGGATGGAATGTGAAATCTACATGGGCGAGGAGGACACCGTCCGCCAGGCGCTCAACGTCTACCGGATGGAGCTGCTCGGCGCGAAGGTGCACCCCGTCAAAACGGGCACCCGCACCCTCAAGGACGCGGTCAACGAGACGCTGCGCGAGTGGACGGCGCGGGTGTCGGACACCCATTACGTGCTCGGCTCGGTGATGGGGCCGCATCCCTTCCCGACGATCGTGCGGGATTTTCAGAGCGTGATCGGCCGGGAGGTCCGGGCGCAGCTGCTCGAGAAGGAGGGCCGCCTGCCCGACGCGCTGCTCGCCTGCGTGGGCGGCGGCAGCAACGCGATGGGGCTCTTTTACGACTTTATCGGCGACCCCCAGGTGCGGCTGATCGGCTGCGAGGCGGCCGGGCGCGGGGTGGAGACGGGCGAGACCGCCGCGACGATCGCGGTGGGCACGCCGGGGATCTTCCACGGCATGAAGAGCTATTTCTGCCAGGACGAGTACGGGCAGATCGCGCCGGTCTACTCGATCTCGGCGGGGCTCGACTACCCGGGCATCGGCCCCGAGCACGCCTGGCTGCACGATACAAAGCGGGCGGAATACGTCTCGATCACCGACGACGAGGCGGTGGACGCGTTTGAATACCTCTCCCGCACCGAGGGGATCATTCCGGCGATCGAAAGCGCCCACGCGGTGGCCTACGCCAGGAAGCTCGCGCCGCGGATGGGGAAGGACCAAATCGTGGTCGTCAATCTTTCGGGCAGGGGCGACAAGGATGTCGCCGCCATCGCCCGGTACAGGGGGGTAGCGCTCTATGAGTAAGCGGATTCGGGAGGCGTTCTCCCACGGCAAGGCGTTCATTCCGTTCGTAACGGCGGGCGACCCGTCGCTCGAGGTCACCGCGCGGCTGGTGCCCGCGATGGCGGCGGCCGGGGCCGACCTCATCGAACTGGGGATTCCCTTTTCCGATCCGGTGGCGGAGGGCCCGGTCATCCAGCAGGCCGACGAGCGCGCGCTCGCGGCGGGCGCGACCACCGACCGCATCTTCGAGCTTGTGCGGCAGATCCGCCGGGAGACGGACGTCCCGCTCGCCTTCATGACCTATCTGAACCCTGTCTTCACCTACGGGGCCGAACGGTTCCTCAAAGCCTGTGGGGAGACGGGCGTCGACGCGCTGATCGTCCCCGACATGCCCTTTGAAGAGAAGGGGGAGCTCGCCCCCTGCTGCAGGCGGTACGGCGTGGACCTCGTGTCGCTCATCGCGCCCACCTCCAGAGAGCGCATCCGCATGATCGCGGCGGAGGCGGAGGGCTTTCTCTACTGCGTCTCCTCGATGGGGGTGACGGGGGTGCGCAGCCGGATCACCACCGATATCGGCGGCATGGTCGCCGAGGCGAAGCGGGCGTCCGACGTCCCCTGCGCGGTGGGCTTCGGCATCTCGACCCCGGAGCAGGCCGCCGAAATGGCGAAGCATGCCGACGGCGCGATCGTCGGCAGCGCGATCGTGAAGCTCGCCGCGAAATACGGCGCGGACTGCGTGCCCCATGTGGAGCGGTACGTCCGCGAGATGAAGGCGGCGCTCAAATCCCTCGGCTGACCCGCCCCGCCGGCGCGGCGGAGATGGAAAACGGCCGGCCCGCGAGGAAACGGACGGGCAAAAAATTTTCTGCGGGCGGTGTCCCTTTTTGGGGGCCGGGATGGTTTGTAATATTAGGTGGTTCCGATGTTGCCAGATGTTGTCTGCCGTTTTGGGATTGTTCACAATTCGGTCATAAGAATAACATTTTTGCCACAGGAAAATCGGGTATCATTGGAACACGGACAGAGAAGGGCGGCGACCCGCCGCACGACAGAGAAACTGATTTTTTCAAGGAGGTACCCTACATGAAGAAGCTACTGAGCATCTGCCTCGCGGTGCTGGTCGTAGTGGGCCTGATGCCCGTCTACGCGCTGGCCGCCGAAGGCGATCAGACGGTTACGGTTGGTCAGCCGTCAAATGGCACGTTAACGGTGACCTATGGTGGTGACCAGACGATTACTGGCACTGGGACGGTTCCTGACTCAACATCTCTCACGATTACCGCGACGCCTGCCGATGATTATGAGTTGGAAGAAATTACCGTAAACAGTGATGCAGGAAACCAGACTTTTACCAGCAGTCCGGCGACCTACACTGTGAATGGTGCGGCTGTTCAAATTTCTGCTAAGTTTAAGGCGGTATCTCCGTCTGTCACCCAGTATAAGGTGACCTACGACGCCGCCCCGACAGGCGGTACGATCAGCGTTGCCAAGACAAACGGCGGGAACGTCTCGTCGGGCGATATGGTTGACGATGGGACTCAGATCACGATTACCGCGACTGCGGGACAGGGCTA